>CANGTN010000050.1 GCA_947456805.1 Chitinophagaceae bacterium
GCTTGCATGCTGTTAAAGGCTGTTTAATTTTATTGCAAATGGGAAATTCAAGTTTTCTTCTTTATCATTTGTCGTTACAATTTGTGGATTCTGATCAAAATTTGATTTGAAATTCAAATACTGATGAGCTAAATCATTCGCACCATTTATAGATAATACGCTTTCGTTATTTTGGCTCTCATACCATTCCAGAGATGTTTTTAGCAATGAATAAGTATAATCACCTCCTAATTCTGTATCATTACTTATTTCTCCAACAGAGCAAGCATAAGCTATAGAAATACCATTTGTACTTTCAGAAATTATTTGCATGTATTTTTCACTAGAATTTGGTTGATTTAAAGTTGATTTAAAGGATAAATATTCAGGACCTGAGAAACTTGAGTATTCTTCAACTAAGGATTTTCTGCAAGTATCAATAATTATAAGCGCTTTGGGTACATTGATCAACGAAATTAGTTGAGAAATAGAAATTGATTCGGAGTCGTTTATTGCAATATTCGTTTCTTTTAAGTCTTGATGTCCATGGCCAGAAAAATATACAAGTAAGAAATCAGTATATGTACTTTGGAATAGTTCAATCAAATTTTCAGATGGACATTTAAACAGTCCTGCAATTTCATTATCCTCCCAAGAACCACCAATAGGTGATTTTAAAAAACTTACAAAGTGATGTAAGTCGGCATCAACACCCTTTAAATAATTAACAGTATTCTTTGGTCCTGGGGAACCTATCATTATTGCTTTTCTAGTCATATTTTAATTGCCTTTAACTTGTATATATGCGCTACAAACATTCGCTTATCCGCCTATTTTTGGGTGTATAGGTGCTACTCGGTAGCTTTTTTTCAAATATAGAAATATTACTATAAAAAATAAAAGAATTTATTTTGTTTTATAGTGCAGTTAAAAATGCCCCACAAAGTACAAAGCCCTGAAGTGTGTGACGCCAAGAAAGTTCATTAGCGGACAATTGATTGGATAAAAATTATCTTCTGCTTGCAATCAATAGGTTCAAATCGGTAAATTTTAAATCAAATTTTTGGCTGATATAAAAATCGGTGAGTGCGCCTTTAAACAAATAAATGCCTTCTCGTACATTAAAGTTGTGCCATACAATTTCTTCAAAACCACCTTCATCGCTTACCTGCAACATCAATGGCATCAATACATTGCTGATAGCCTGGCTTGCGGTACGTGCAAAGCCACTTGGGATATTGGGTACACAATAATGGATCACACCATGTTTTACATAAGTGGGGTTTTCGTGGCTTGTGAGTTCGCTTGTTTCAAAACAACCGCCTCTGTCAATTGCCACATCTAAAATAATGCTGCCGGGTCTCATAGCGGCTACCATACTTTCGGTAACAACAACAGGGGCTCTGCCAAATTCATTGCTGAGTGCGCCAATTGCTACCTCGCAAGTTTTTAATTGCTTCGCCAAAATTTTTGGTTCAAGTACACTTGTCCAAAGGCGTTGCCCTATGTTATTTTCTAATTGTTTTAAACGATATACATTGTTGTCGAATAATTTTACACTTGCTCCCAATGCCAGTGCATTTCTTACCGCTACCTCACCTACAATTCCTGCACCTACCACCACAACTTTTGTGGGTGGTATACCGCTGATACTGCCTAACAGCACGCCTTTGCCATTGTTGAAGCTGCTTAAATATTGCCCCGCAATCAGCATTAAAGCACCACCTGCAATTTCGCTCATACTGCGAACAATTGGGTACGTGCCGCTGTCGTCTTTTAAATTTTCAAAACTTAATGCAGTAATTTTTTTCTCCATCATTTTTTCAATGATGTTGCTTTTTAAAGCTGAATAATGAATGGGAGAAATAATGGTTTGATTGAGTTGCAACAACGGTAAGTCTTCTGCAACAATCGGGGCACTTTTAATTAACGTAGGTGCTTTAAAAATCTCTTCTCTGCTGTACACAATATTTGCACCTGCTTCGCTGTATTCTTTATCGGTAAAATGACTGCCATTTCCTGCATTGTGTTCTACGGTTACTTTGTGTCCGTTGTTGACTAAAACGCCTACTGCATCGGGCGTTAATGAAATTCTGTTTTCTTGAAATGCAATTTCTTTGGGGATACCAATTTCTAACCGTGCGCCTTGTACTTTTATATCTAAAGTTTCTTCTAATGTTTCATAATTAAAAGAAGTTGAAATAACAGGTTTAGTAGTTGCCATAATTTATTTTATCAGTTAGATTTTTATAGTGAACCCAATTTAGTTTTTTATATAACCGGAAAAGATGATTGGAATTAATAGATTTCCTTTTCGGTGTATGCTTCGTAAAGATACTTTTTTATCATCTTTTATGTATCAGCATTTTTTGTAAAAATTCTTCTCGTATGTTCATCAATTGCTTCAATATAAATTTTAAATGTACCTTCTGGTAACAGGTCTTCTGCTTTTTCGGGCCATTCAACCAAACAAATATTCCCGGAATACAGAGCATCTTCAACACCTGCATTAATTGCTTCGTCTTCATTCTTTAAGCGATACCAATCCATATGTAAAATAGTTCCTACTACTTTGCTATCATATTGATTGATTATGGCAAATGTTGGGCTGCTGATATTATCTTGTACCTGCAATGTTTTTTCGCAAAGTGTATGTATGAATGTTGTTTTACCTACACCCATTGGAGCAAAAAATGCCCATATACGTTTGTCTTTATGTTGTTGCCAAATCTGGTTTGCAGTTTGTTCTATTTCTTGTAAGTTGAAAATAAAATCCATATAATGCATGTATAAATTGGGTACGAAGTTAAGTTGCAGGAATATTATCGTATTTGAAATATGTGAGTAATCTTGTATTAACTGGATTGTACTGATTTTTATCATTAACCTAAATGATGTTCATTACTTTAACAAAAACTTTGCTGTATAACTCGCTTACTTTTACAATACATTAATAACTTTATTGCAAATCATTAACATTATGGAAGAAAAAAAATACAGAGTGCTACTTTGCGAAGATGATACCAATCTTGGCATGGTATTAAAAAACTACTTAGAATTAAATGACTACGAAGTTGTATTGGAACGTGATGGAAGGCTTGGACTAGCTGCCTTTCAGCGTGAAAAATTTGACATCTGTTTGTTAGATGTAATGATGCCAAATATGGATGGATTTAAATTGGGCGAAGAAATTCGGGATCTTGATCCGGATATGCCTTTGTTTTTCCTGAGTGCAAAAACCATGAAAGAGGACATTATACAAGGCTATAAACTTGGGGCTGATGATTATATTACAAAGCCTTTTGACAGCGAGGTATTGTTACTTAAAATAAGAGCAATTTTAAAACGCAATGAAGAGGAGAACAGAATCAGCGAAAACATTCAATTTGATTTGGGTTCATATCATTTCAATCCGAGATTACGTGAACTAATACATGCCGGTAAAACGCAAACATTGTCTCCTAAAGAAAATGATTTGCTGAAAATGTTGGCGGAAAATAAAAATGATTTGTTGCAAAGAGAAAAAGCATTGAAAAAGATTTGGGGTAGCGATACTTATTTTAATGGTAGAAGCATGGATGTATATATTGCCAAACTTAGAAAATATTTGAAAGAAGATGAAACTATTGAAATTGTAAATATTCATGGTAATGGATTTAGACTGGTAGCTCCTTAAAAAATAAATTGTTGTATCAAAAAAGCACCGGATTTTTTCGGTGCTTTTTTTTGAATTACATCAAACCCTTTCGCTTGGCTTCACTATCTACGTAGTTTAAAATCAATTCTATTTCTGCATTGGTAATTTTTGGAAATGGTGTCATTACTGTTTTATTCCATTTGATAAATAAATTTTTTGCGTAAGCATCTTTTTTAATCACTTCACTTGAATTGCGAATGTATTGGTACAATAAATTTTTATTTCTCCATCTGCTTCTTACTCCGTAAATACTTGGTCCAATCAAATCTCTGGTTGCATGATGACAAGATGCACATTGCAATAAAAATAATTGTTTGCCATCGGGCTGTAATGCTTTATTGTTAATCGTTTTAGCTGATATTCTTTTTTTATTTTCGGTAATTGGATTGACTGAAAAAATTACGCCAATAATAATTACGAAGATTGTTTTTATGATCACGTTGTTATTTTTTTATTGCTGATTGATTCGTTACTTGTTGCGTTGCTTCCTGATTCTTTGGATTGGTCAAAAGCTTTTGTACATCGCCTAGTTTGGCAATGTAAATACTTCTGCCATGTGTGCCTAAAATAATTTCATTGTCTCTTGCATGTATTGCAATATCATGTATTGGAATACTTTTAGGTAGATTGTTTGTCCATTGCATAGAAGTATTGCCGGCATCAATGCTTACATATAAACCACCATCTGTTCCAATGTAAATAATGCTTTCTTGCTTATTGTCTTCTCTGATAACATTCACAGGTTCTTTAGGTAAGTCTGTACAAATTTGTTTCCAGCTGCTGCCATAATTTTCACTTACAAATACATATGCATTGAAGTGGTCATTGCGATAACCATTTAAGGTAGCATAAACCCTGCCTTCTTTGAATGCACTTGCGACTACACGGCTCACATAAAGTCCTTTGTATGATTTTCCTAAATTACTGCTGATGTTTGTCCAGCTGTAACCCCCGTCTTTACTGAGTTGTATGTTGCCATCGTCACTGCCTGCATACAACAATCCAAATTTTAATGGGCTTTCACTGATAGTTGTTAAAGAACCAAATGGCACATCGCCTTGTGCAGGATTGGTAGTTAAATCTGTACTTAGTGTTTCAATATTGTCGCCTCTTTTTAAACTCCGGTGAAATTTGTTACTACCATAATACAAAATATCCTGATTGTGTCTGCTGAGCAAAATCGGTGTTTGCCAGTTGAAGCGAAAACCTACTTCACCCAAATCGTTTTTTGGTTGAATATTGATGGGAACATCATCCTCTTCTTCCTCTATTGCAGCCACACTTTGTTGTGCTTCATTGGCTTCCGATGTTTCATTTTCTGCTTCACCAACTTTTACAGACTGATTGGTTTTACTTCTTCTGTAATTGCCAAATTGATAGCCGGAATAGACAGTGGTATTGTCTCTCCAATCTACCTGTACTTGCATGCCATCGCCGCCATTGATTGCTGTGTAAGGGTTGTGGCCACTATCATACCAATCATAATCTTCTTTTGTCGTGCTTTTACCAAACCATGTTCCATTATCTTGCAAGCCACCATAAACATTATAGGGTTTTGCCATGTCCACAGTTATCGCATAAAATTGTCCCACTGCCGGTGTGTTGGCTTTAAACCAGTGTTTGCCATCATCATAAGTAATATTGCATCCACCATCATTACCAATAATCATGTGACTGTCTTTGTTTGGATTAATCCATGCAATATGATGATCGGCATGTACATTTTCTTTATCCATTTTTTTGAATGTCTTACCACCATCGGTGCTTAATTCAACATCAAAACCAGTAATGACAACTTTATTTTCATTAGCGGGGCTAACAAATATTTTTCCAAAATAGTAGCCATAGGTGTTGTATAGTTTGAGGGCTTTTTCGTTTGCTTTTTTCCAGGTGATACCAGCATCCTCGCTTTTATAAACTTCACAACCAATAATTGGTGTTTCAAATAAAGCAGTATTTGCATCGTACAAATAATCCCAGATGCAAGATGGAAGCAGCTTGTCGGCAGCAACCATTTCTTTTACACTTGCTGCTGAATATTTTTTAGGTATTCCGTTTCGTTTAAAAAAAGAATCAATTTTTTTATTGTCTAATGCAGCAAAACTTTCTTTATCCAAGTTTTTAAAATTCTTTAAAACATATTTTGTGCTATCTGTTTTTTTAGTTGCAGTATCAGGTTGATGTGCCTGATTATCCACTACTGCATAAATAACATTTGGTTTTTGAGGAACCACTGCAATACCAATTCTGCCAACACTATCGCCAGTTACAAATCCTGAATTGGGGGTAGTTATCAATTGCCAAGAATCACCGCCATTGCTGCTTTTATAGATGCCGCTTGTTTTTCCGGCTTCTTCAAAATTGTTAGCACGTCTTGTTCTGTACCAACTTGCTGCATACAATTCATTTGGGTTGCTAGGATTAATATCAACATCAATTGCACCGGTATTTTCATCAATGAATAAAGATTGTATCCAGGTTTTGCCGCCATCGGATGTTTTGTAAATACCACGTTCTTTATTGGCGCTGTATAAATGCCCCAAAGCCGCTACCCAAACGGTAGCGCTGTCTGTTGGGTGTAATTGTATTTTACCAATATGATGACTTTCCGGTAAGCCCATATAGTTCCAGCTTTTGCCATTGTTATTACTTTTGTAAATACCAATTCCGGCATAAGAGCTACGGCTGCTGTTGGCTTCGCCTGTACCAACCCAAATAATTTTTGCATTCCAGTTTACAGCAATATCACCAATGCCAATAACATCTTCGGTATCAAAAATGGGCGTAAAACTTTGTCCGTTATTGATGGTATGCCATAAGCCTCCTGTTGCATAGGCTACATAAAATTCGGTAGGGTCTTTTGGATTTACTTCAAGATCAACTACTCTGCCACTCATTATACTTGGGCCAATATTTCGGAATGGAATTTTGTTTACCAAACTACGCTCTTGCAGTAGCTTTCTTTGTTCTGCATTTTTTAACCGATCAGCTGCAGGTGTGGGTTTTATTTGTGCAAATGAATGGATGGCACAAAATAAAAATAAAAAGATTGTTTGAAATATTTTGGTTGACTGAAACATAGATTGGATTTTGTTTTTATAGTTGAATAGCGATAAGAACGTACAAGTGTGCGACGCAACAGGCGCTGCATAAAGATTTGCAGTTAAGGAAATAATTATTGTTTTCTTCACAAAGTTTATTTTTACATTTGGCTTCTAAAATACACGAAAATGCGTTTCCTTTTGATGTTGGTATTTGGTATTTCTTTTGGTCAGGTATTGGCACAGTGTAAAACATTTACATTGATGAGTAATGGTGATACATTAAACTGTACGGATGTTAATGATAAAAAGCGTGGCAAATGGAAACTGCATGTAAATCCTTTGCGTGGTAATCCGGGTTATGATGAAGAAGGAGAATTTGTTGACAATAGAAGAGAAGGGGTATGGCGAAAATATAGCTCGATGGGCGATTTGCTGGCAATACAAAATTATAAGTGGGGTAATTTGGATGGGACTTCTCAATATTTTACAATTGCAGGTTTGGAGCGTGAAGAAAACTGGCGTGCCATCAACCCTGAAAAGGCTTTTGATACTTTACAAGTAAAAGATATTAATGACGAGAATAAATATGTTCAGGTAATTGTGCCTAACGATGGTAAAAGTATGAAACATGGTAAATGGACTTGGTTTAGAACAGGAAGTAACAATATTATTAAGTCCGAGGTGTATTTTTTAAATAAATTGAAAGAGCCAAATGACGATAATAAAGATATTCCTGCAACAATACCTACAGAGCCCGCAAAGAAAGAATTACCTAAAGAAGTGTCTGAATACAATAAAAAAAATTCTGGTAAAAAAGCTATTAGAACCCGAGATGGGAAAGTAGGAGGTTAAAGCTTGTGCTTAATAAACATACAATTATTGTATCCTTCAATTTTGAACAGGAAGTTAATGAATTTAGCTAATCCGGCTTTGTTAGTACAATGCATGTAGAAAAGCTAAAAAATGTGTTACTGTTTGTTATTTATCTTTTTCATTGAAAATTCCTTTGTATAACCTATGTATTTTAAATAGTACAATAATCCTTTGTATTGAACTATCAAGTTTCGTTGCCGATTCAATTTTTCATTTCTTTTTATTTGTAAGATTACTCATTATTATCTTCTTGTGATATTTTATGTAAAAAGTGTACATTTTGGTCTTACTTCTATTTTATCTACTTTTTTAAAGTTCTGTTATAACTGCTTATAGTAAATCTACAATAAAAAACAGGTTTGAGTCTTATTATTTTTTAGAACATGTAAATGTTTGCTATTTAGCATATCTTGAGAATAATACTTTTAATAAAATTTTTTTTGAAAAAAAACAAACAATGTGTATAAAATACATATTTTAGCATTCAATAACGATTTACAATCAACTGTATTGAAAAAATCAATATCAAAACTGATTGCTGCCATGCCATTTGCCTGTCATTTTATATTGAATTATTCTCCACAAGGTTGTATGAATTCTTTTTCATTAAATACTGAATGCTTATTAATATAAGTAGATTACTATTTTAATTTTAATGATTGTTTATGTCAAACTTTATCCTCTTAGGAATTGCAGAAACACAAAAAATAAAAGCAAAAGGCTTATTTGTAAAAAAGAAGTTCTACTCCTTTAAAAACACTATTCTCGCTGCAATGCTTTTTTTTATGAGCAGTGCGTGTTGGGGGCAAATCACATACTATTGGCTTAATTCTACAAGAGTTATGAAAAATTTTATCCGAAGTTTTATTGCTACTACATTTTTGATTCTATTTTTTGGATTTAGTCAAATGGCTACTGCTCAAATGCAATCTTCAATGGCAGTTAGAGGGACTATCAATAATTTTGGTAATAACTCTATGACTTATAGAAGTGCTTTAGCACAAACTTGGATGGTCACCGTGCAAGCGACTACCAATGCTTCTGCTGGATTTTTATTTGCAAATAATGGTTCGTTTTCACCAAAATGGGCAAGAGGTGAAGCAGTAACAGTTAATTCTAAAACAATATGGTATGCTAATGGTGGTGATGGTACTTACAGTCAAACGAATGGTAATTTCTACACTTTCATATTTCAAGATAAAAATAGTGGTACCGATTCACAAGGGTATCTTTTTGAAACATCTGCTACTCCGGTTTCAGTTTCTACAGTAACACAGTCTGTTCTTGCTTCAAGTGTAACGGTTGGACAAGAAGTCACTATTACCGCAACCACTTCAGCAAGTTTGCCTACTGGTCAGGGTGTTTTTCTTAGGTATACTACCAATGCTTTTTCCACATCCACAGTTGTAAATATGACAGGCTCTGGAAACACTTATACAGCTGTAATTCCTGCAGGAACAAATACTGCTGGCGCCAATGTAGTTTATTATGTATTCACATCAGGTGGTACCACACCTCCTTCTGCAGCTGATTGCGATTTGGCTACGATTAATTTAAATAACAATGGAGGTTCGAATTATTCATATACAGTAATTAGTGCTCAATCAGCTCAAACGGGAAGTTGGTCTTCAACTTCAACTTGGTTGGGCGGTAATGTACCACCTCCTGGTTCGCCTGTTATCATTGCTCATGCTGTAACTTTAGACCAAGCAGCTACCGTTTCAAGCCTTACTATTAATAGTAATGGAGGATCTTTTAACAATGGTTCTTCACAAACACTAACCATAAGCAGCGGAGGAACATTAACGAATAATGGAACTTTTACTGGAAGTACAGGAACAGTTAACTTTGCGGGTGCAGGTACAGTTTCTGGAACAATTGCCTTTAATAATTTGACGATAGCTGGTGGAGTAACTTTAAGTACTACATCTACTGTGAATGGGAATTTACAAATAAACGCTGGAGGTTCTATCTCTTCTAATGCCCCTATTTATGGCAGTTCATCAACGCTAACCTATAACACTGGGGGTACTTACAATATCTCCAACGAATGGACGGGTGATAATACAAATTCGGTCACTGCAGGAACAGGTGTGCCTAACAATGTAACCATTTCAGGTAGCACCAACGTTGTTATACAAGGTTCTGCCGGTAGAGGATTGCCAGGTAATTTAACTGTCGGTAATGCATCAACTTTAACCTTAGGTAATATTAGTGGTGGTGATATTTATTTAGGTGGAGACTATACTCAAAATGGCACACTTGTAAGCAATGGACGAGCATTCTTCTTCACAAAATCAAGCGGAACACAAGTCTTAACAGGTTCAAGCACTTTGCAAATTCCTTATTTAGTATTTGGTAGCAATGGTTCTAGAACGGTTCAATTATCAGGGGTAGATTTGAATTGTGCTGCAACCAACGGTGGAAACGCAGTTAGCTTAGGAGCTGCAGGTAATGTTTTAGATTTGAATGGTAGAAGCATTACTTTAGGTAATACCTCTCAAAATTGTACCATAACTGGTAGTGGTTTTTTTAGTGGAAATATTGCTTCTAATATCACAATTCAAAGTAATAGTACTTTTGGTACTATACAATTTTCGGGTAATACAAATGTAAATAACTTTATTGCCAATACTGCTGGTAGTGGTATAACTCTTGGCAGCGATTTAATTGTAAATGGAACAATGACACTTACTGCTGGAATAGTAAATATTTCTGGAAGAACGCTAACCTTCCAAACTGGTAACACACCAATTTCAGCAAGTTCGGGTTCTATAACTACAAGTACCGGCTCAAGTTTAGTTTTTAATGGCAGCGGTAGTGCGTTTACACTACCCAGTAATACATTTACTTCAGCACCAACCTTATCAACTTTAACAATCAATAGAAGTAACAATCTTACTTTAGGGTCATCAGTAACAATACTTGGTAACTTAAATCTTACTTCTGGTACTTTAAGTATTGGGTCAAATACATTGACTTATGCAGGTTCTTCAATTACAAGATCAAGCGGCGCGATCGATGTAAGTTCAGGAACTTTGGCATTCACGAATACCACAGCATTGAATTTACCAAGTTCAGTATTCACAGGTAATGTCAATAATCTTACCATCAATGGTTTAGGTGGCGTGAATATAGGTTCAAACACAACAGTAACAAGTTCCTTGACATTAACCACCGGTAAATTAGGAATTGGATCAAATACCTTAACCTTAAATGGGGCTGTAAGTGGAAGTGGTACCCTTGTAGGTAGTAGCAGTTCTAATTTATCAATCGGAGGTTCTGGAACATTTGGCACAATCAATTTTGACCAAACGATCGATGGTACAACCAATGTATTAAACAACCTTACATTAAATAGAAGTGGGGTTAACGCAACACTTGGAAATAAACTAATTATTACCAATGAGTTTACACCTACTGCTGGTACTTTAGCAACTGGAGATTTCTTAACCTTACGTTCAAATGCAACTGGGACATCTCGTATTGCACAAGGTTCTTCATCAGGTGGATATGTAACAGGAAAAGTAACCGTAGAGCGCTACATTCCTGCTAAACGAGCCTGGCGTTTTTTAACTGCCCCGTTAATAGGCAGTAGTAATAACAGTATATTTTCTAACTGGCAAAATAATGGTTCAGCAGTTGCTAATTATGGGGTAGAGTTATGGTCACCAACCGGTACCACAGCCCCAAGTAGTTCTAATACTGGTATGGCATTGGGTGGCTCAACAAGTATTAGGGCATATACCGGCAATGCTTGGAGCTCATTAACTAATACCAACACCAGTACTTTGTTTGATGGAACTACCAACAATGCTTATTCTGTTTTTGTAACTGGTCCTTTCACCACCAACAGTACAGGTAATATTTATTCCGGAGCAGCAGCTACTACCTTAAGCGCCACAGGTACTTTAATACAAGGAACTCATACCAAAAATTTAGGAACTGCAACAGCGGGTCAATATTTTTTAGTAGGCAACCCTTATGCAAGTTCGGTAAATCCTAAAACCATTTCCCTTTCAAACATTGCCAATAATTTTTACATGTGGGATCCCAATCTTTTAGGTACTTACAATGTTGGTCAATACAATACTTACAGTCAATCTGCCAATACTTATACTTTGGTTGGTAGTGGAAGCGGAAGCGTTTTTGTTTCAGGTACTAACTCAACTGCTACAGATAATACACCCATCCAAAGCGGCCAGGCATTTTTTGTACAAGCAGCAGCTGCAGGTGCAGCATCTGTTACTTTCAATGAAACTGATAAAGTAAGTGGCAGCACCAATGTATTCAGAACGAGCAACAGCAATGTGCAAACACTGCGCCATACCTTAAAGAAAAATATTAATGGAGTAGTAACCAATATTGACGGTGCATTGGGTGTTTTTTACAACGGAGCCAATGCAGCAGTAGATTACAATGATGCAGCTAAGTTTAGCAACAGCACTGAGAACATTGTATTGAGAAGAGCCAACAGCAGCTTTGCAATTGAGGAAAGACCATTGGTAACAGATAAGGACACCTTGTTTGTAAGATTGACCAATACACAAACATCTGCTTACACCTTAGAACTAACAGGAGAAAACTTTACCAATACACCAGGCTTAACAGCAACCTTAAAAGATGCTTACACCAATACCAGTTTGCCATTAAGCATTACCGATACGAACAGGTACAACTTTGCAGTAGATGCGAATGCAGCAAGTACAGGTGACAGATTTATGATTGTGTTTAAAGCCAATAGTACCTTGCCGGCACAGTTTACCCATATCAATGCAACACAAAAAGGAGCAGCGGTACAAGTAGATTGGAAAGTAGCAACAGAAAAGAACATCAAACAATATGTAGTAGAGAAGAGCACCAATGGCAGCAGCTTTACAACTATTGCAACACAGGCAGCCAATAACATTGACAACAGCAGTTACACTGCAATGGACAACAACCCAATCACAGGCAGCAACTACTACCGGATATTAAGTACCGACAATAGTGGCAAGCAACAATACAGCAATGTAGCAGTGGTAAAAATTGGTGGTAAGCAAAGCAGTATTGGTGTATATCCAAATCCAGTAGCAGGCAATGTGATGAATTTGCAATTAGAAAATATAGTCAAAGGCAATTACACGATA
>CANGTN010000051.1 GCA_947456805.1 Chitinophagaceae bacterium
AAAATTATTGTTAGGGTGTGGATTTTCATCTTAATAGTTTGGTGAATAACTTTCATTTAATCCAAAATGATTTGGCGAGTATTGAAAAAAATAAAAATAAATGAAAAAGCAATTCCAATTGAAAATACTACTACTACATTATTACATCATCCTTAATAAATCAGCAAATCATATACAAGATTCTCCAAGAAATTACTTTCTCTGCTTCTTTTTAGCTAATAACTTCTGATTTCTTAATGATTTTTTTACCTTATAAATCTTAAAATTAAAATAGAAATTTAATTTTATAATACTAGATGCATTAAAAAATTTTATATTCGTATGGGTATTACAACAAAAGTATTTTCGCCTAGCAGTCAAAACTAATCTTTGTTAGTTCGTAGTTAATTTTCATATAAATGTTTACAAATCAAGCAATCAATTTAGATGTTTTAAAAAAACGGGCCTTCAATTTAAGGTGGGCATCTGTACCTGAAGGTGTGATTCCACTAACAGCTGCTGATCCTGATTTCCCTTGTGCCCCTGAAATTGTTGAAGCAATAAATCGATATACATCTGAACGATATTTCTCTTATGCCCCTGCTGAGGGATATTCTTTTTTTAGAGAGTCTGTTGCAAACTTTCATCTTACTAAGCGAAATGTTGTTACAAAGCCCGATTTTGTAATTGCAGTTGATAGTGCTGCATATGGTATTCAGATGGTTTGTAAAGCATTTATTCGAAATGGAGATGAGGCAATCGTATTTAATCCGGTAGATTTTTTATTTAAATATTGTATCGAAGCAAATCATGGAACTGCTGTTTCATTCCCTGTACCCTTACAGCCGAATGATGGCATTGATTTTGATTTATTAGAAGGATTAATTACTAATAAAACAAAAATGATTTGTTTGTGTAATCCTCTAAATCCAACCGGAAAAGTATTTACTAAAGCTGAATTGGAACAATTGGGAAATTTAGCTGTAAAACATCAACTCATTATTTTATCTGATGAAATCTGGAGTGATATAGTTTTTGCACCTAATGTCTATACGAGTATAGCTTCAGTTAATGAGGCAATACAACAGCAAACCATTATTGTAACAGGCTACAGCAAGTCCTATGGTTTAGCGGGGTTAAGAGTAGGCTCAGTAATTGCTCCCAATGATATTTTGTTCGAAAAATTAATGATTGCATCCGGACATCAATCAACGGTACATGGCTGTAATGTGCTAGCGCAAGTTGCAGTCACTTCTGCTTTAAATGAATGTGCATATTGGCTTCAGAATTTTGTTGCCCATTTAACGAATATGCGTAACATTTGTGTAGAAGAGTTAAATAAAATTAATGGTATTCATTGCCCTTCACCACAAGGCTGTTATCTGGTTTTTCCTGATATTACAGGTACAGGCATTTCTGCTTCTGAGTTACAATCTTTTTTACTGGAAGAAGCAAAAGTTGCTGTTGTACCTGGTTTGAGTCAATGGTTTGGAGAAAGGGCTGCTGGACATATTCGAATTAGTTTTGCAACTTCGGATGAAATAATACAAGAGAGTTTAAATAGAATAACGAAAGCCATGGGTAAGTTATGAAAGTAGTTATTATTGGTGGTGGTATTGCTGGCATGGCAACTGCGATTTTATTACGCAAAAAGGGAATTGATTTTTCATTGAATGAACGAGACGCAAGTTTGCCAAAATTTGGTCATGCTTTTCTAATTCATCCAGATGCTATGGAAATATTGGATGTAATTTCGGAAGTGAATCCTGATATTGAATTACCCGGGCAGATTATAGATAAAATTGTAATGAAAAGACCTGATAATTCTACAGTACAGATATCAGAACTTGATTCTTGGATTTGCATTCAACGTTTACGTATAATCGAATTTTTAACTTCTTTTCTGGGAGTGGAACAAATAAAATTTGATAGACAATTTTCTCATTTTATATATGATGGAGACAATGCAACAGCAGCCGTATTTACTAATGGAGAAATTGAATATGGAGATGTTTTTATTGGTGCTGATGGGGCACATTCTTTGGTCCGTAATTCATTATTTGGAGAAGTGGAATTCTCAAGAGTTGAAGTAAAAGAAATTGTTGGTGTAGTTGAAAACCCAAAACTCATTTCAAAATTTGCCAATACGTTTACAAAGTACATGAGTGATTCAATTGGTCTTGCTGTGGGGCTAATTCCTTGTTCTGAAGAAAAAATGGTCTGGTTTATGCAATATGACATCAACCTAGAAGAAGGAAATGTAAAATCGCCGGAAGAATTAAAAAATCATTGTACTAAACTTTTGGCCAATTTCCCGGCTGAAGTACAAGAGGTAATTTCTTGTAATGATTTTTCTAATAACTATATCTGGAGGTCTACAGACTTTGATTTGCTACCAAGCTTTCACAAAAACAATGTTGTACTTATTGGAGATGCTGCACATGTGGCAATGCCATTTACAAGTGCCGGAACAACCAATGCATTACTTGATGCACATAAAATCACTGAAGTTTTAGGAAGTGGAGAAATACTTGCAGATGCATTTGCAGATTATTACCAAGTTAGAGCTTCAATTGTAGGAAAACAAATTCAGTTGGGTAGAGAAATAAAATATAATTTTTTACACCAATCATCAGAAGATATAAAATTGCCTTTGATAGTAAATCAGCAGAACCATAAAGAATCTGAAATTAAAAAGAAAGTTGAAATTTTATATTTCACAGATCCAGTTTGTTCTACCTCTTGGTTGGTGCAACCACAACTTAGAAAATTAGCTTTAGAATACGGGGAATATTTTGAATTGAAATATTATATGGGAGGTCTGTTGCCCAATTGGGATAATTATAATCCTTTCGGGATTGAGAAGCAACGTGACGCTGCATCATATTGGCAAGCATTATCAGAAGAACACCAAATGCAAATATATTCTGATGTTTGGTTAAACTCACCGTTGTCTTCTTCGTTCCCGCCTTCAATAGCACTTAAGGCTGCACAGTTGCAAAATAAGTTCAAAGCCTACCATTTTCATAGAAGAATAAAAGAGTTGTTATTTGTTGAAAGTAAAAATATTACGGAAATTAGTTTGCTTCTAAATACTGCTGAAGAAGTTGGGTTGGATACAAAAAAACTAACAGATGATATCGGTGAAATAGCCTTTGTGAAGTTTAATGAAGATCTAAATAAGGCATCCGATTTAAAAATTTCAGTATTGCCTACTTTTATTTTATCGAATGAGTTGGGTGAAAAAATCAGAATTGAAGGGTATCAAGAGTTTGAAATAATGGAAAACGCAATTTTACAACTTGCCCCTAACGCAAAAAAGGATTTAAGAAAAAGAGAGCCGATAGAGTTATTTAGATTTTTCCAAAGTATAACCACACATGAGTTTGCTTATTTGATGGATATCACCCCATTGCAAACTGAAATAATATTAAAAAACCTTTATCAGAATGGAGTAATTTACAAGAAAACAAGCAAGGCTGGCATTATCTGGATTTTGAACCAGGGCATGTTATAATAAAAAAATTAGGAGCCAATCAGTTTTTATTAACTACAAATGAAAATAAAATGGCTTCTTATAAAAGATATTTTAATGTTTTGTTAGATGCAGTTTCTGCCAACCATAATTATACGAAGTACCTGGATTTGTTGGATATTGATGGTAAATTATTAGTTGTTGGTTTGCCACAGGAACAGCCAAAAAATTCTCGTTTTTCTTTAATAAATAACCGTAGAAGTATCATTGGATCTATGATTGGAGGTATCAAAGAAACTCAGGAAATGCTTGATTTTTGTGCGCTTCACAACATTGTTTCTGAGGTTGAAGTAGTACCAATGAGTGCTATCAATGAAGCATATGAAAGAATGATTAAAGGAGATGTAAAGTATCGCTTTGTAATTGACACTTCAACTTTGCAGTGATTTTTTCTGCATAAAAATTAGGATTTCGGCTGAATACTGATTAAATAATCAAATAAACTTGTTTCTGTAGAGAGTTGTAATTTTTTTCTTAAACGGTATCGGCTTATTTCAACACCCCTGGTAGAAATATTCATTAATTGAGCTATTTCTTTGGTAGATAAATTCATTCTTAAATAGGCCGATAACTTCAGTTCGTTAGGTGTGATTGATGGATGTTTTTCTTTCAATTCTACTACAAAATCGCTATGAACTTTATCAAAATGTTTTGCAAAGTTGTCCCATTCTTTATCAATATTGTCATCTTCACTTACAGTTTTAATCATCTTCTTTAATTCTGATGCAGTTTTTTGGTTTTCCATGCCTTTCATAATATGAGCCAGCTCACTTTTAATTTTTGAAAGCAGTTCTCCTTTTTTTACCAAGTGCATTGCAGAGGATGCAAGTTCTGAATTTTTAAAGTTGATTTCTGTTTCCAATTTTTCGTTCCGTAACAATATTAACTCAGCTTCTGTTTTATTCAACTCAAGTTCATGAATATACTGTAGTTTTTTTTGTTCTTCCTCATATCTTAAATGTTGTAATTTGAATTTCTTCTGCTGCCATTTAAAAACAGAAAAAATTGTAATTATAAAAAGCAGGAAATAAACAATTCTAGCAAATATTGTTTCATACCACTTTGGAAGAATAGTAAAAATGTATGTGGCAGGTTTAGATTCATTGCCTGCGTTACTTCTTACTTTCACTTCAAAAGTATATTTGCCCGGAGGCAGATTTGTAAATTCTTTTTCAGTACGGTTTGACCATTCAGACCAATTACCACTAAATCCATTTAGTCTGTAACTATATTCAAAATTTGAACGATTGCCAAAAAAGGGTGTAACAAATTCAAAGCGAATTGTCTTCCAATGATCACCTACTTCAAAAATATTTTCTGCTTCTTGAACTTGGGCTTCGTTTACATCTTTAAAATATCCTCCAAATAGTATACTATCTGATTGGTCAATGATTTTTACAGATCTGATTTGAATATTTAACTGTGGTAATGTTTGTTTGTATTTTTCAAAATTGATGTGAATGAAGCCGGATTCACTACCCAAAAAAATATTATTATCATTAACAGGGTTAATGAATTCAAAGCCACTTAGCATTTTATTTTTTAGCTCAGGTAAATAAATAATTATAGGTTCCTTAGCAGAAAAATCAATAACTCCAATTTCTTTTTCATGTATAAACCAAATATTCCCAGAAGCATCTTCCTTTAAATAGCGGATACTTTGATTGCCTAATAATTTTGAATAAAAACTGGAGATTTCAAATTTGTCTTTTTGAGTATTATAAATAAAAATGCCTTTTTCTGTGGCTGCCACCACTTGATTTTTTATTGTGTAAATATGGTTGTTGATAACAGAGGGCAATCCTTTATTTTCAGTGTAGGTATTGGTAGAATATAGTCCAAACTTATCTTTTGTAATTTTATAAATTCCATGATAGGGATGGGATACCCAGATATTATTATCTTGATCTAATGCCACAAATCTTGAAGATTCTCCAAACCCTGAAATACTTTCGGATGACGTGGAAAATGAACCATTTTTAAAATCCAATAATGCTAAACCTTTATAATTACCCGCAATTATTTTTGAAGCTGGGTAGGTATTAGATAATGGGACAAAATTCCAAAAACCGCTATTTGAAGTAATTTTTTTTGCAGAGTTCCCATTCATCACAAATGCCCCCTCATGATGACCTATCAATAATTGTTTGTTTATTACAGACAGTCCCCACGTTTGTCCTTCTGTATTTGCAACAGGCGTAAATATACCTTTACTAAAGCTAAGATCTTTGACGTCTTGCAATGATACTTTGTGTAACCCATTTGATGTGCCAATAAATAATTGATTATTGAAAATTAATGAAGTATAACCTGAACCGCCCTGCAAATAGGGGTTTATGTATTTTAAAGCGCTGTTGTAAGTTATTAAATCAATGCCATTGTCTAAACCAAGCCAAATATTACTTTGGTTATCCAGGAAAACACTAAGTACATTGTTATTTTGTAAACCCTCGGTTTTTGTAAAGCATTGTATGATATTTCCTGTTTTCCCAATGATATAAACACCCCCGTTGTTTGTTGCGAGTGCAAAAGACTCTTTATTGATTTTAGTTGCAGCATAAATTCTTGCATTCTCAAAAAAATTATTGTTTTCGATTATAAACTTTGATATGCCTGATTTTGAAAGTAAAAAGCAACCTTTTTTTAATGTTGTAATGATAGCACTGTCTTTTTGAAGCGGTATAATACTAGTTACAGGATCATTGTTGGGCAATTGGTTCTGCAAAAAAACTGGACTCCAAATATTGTTTTCAAATTGAAGTAAACCATTTTTATAATCATGTGCATACAATTTACCGTTACAAGAACCAAGATATGTCCATTCAATATTTGTTCTATAAACAGCAAAGTTTCCTGCAGAAAGTTTAAAAATTTTAGTACTTGAACGGAAGAAAATATCTTTGTTAATGGAAACAATATCCCAAACATCTCCAAATTTTTTATCTTTCGCAGGAAGAAGTTCCGTTAAGGAGTGGTATTTTAATTTGCCATTTGAAGAAGGGCTGAAGTAGCCTATTTCATCCTGACCACCAACATATATCTTTTTGTCAAAGCCAATTTCTATTGCTCTTACAATAGTTTTATTAGGTAATGCGAAGGTATTCCAATACTTCCCGTCAAAACTCAAAAGTCCTTCATTATTCGCAATGTAAATGATTCCGTTATTATCCTGCTTAATATCCCAATTTTGAAGACCTGCACTATAAACTTGTTTTGTATAATTAATAACATCTGGTAACCCAATCGTATTTTGGCTATACAATGCCACCGGTAAAAAAATGGAAAATAGTATTTTTTTCATTCGAATCATAGCAATCAGCTATGTAAATATAAAAAAAATATTGTAGTATGATGTTATAAGCCAATTTTACTTGTTTTTTCCATAATTCGTCCTATTATATTCATTTACAAGCTCATTTTTTGTTTTTGTTAAAAACACTTCTATTAAATAATTTTTTTGATGTAGTAATGATGTAATTATTTTCAAGTTAAAACAGGGTTTTTTGCAGTTTTTGATGTAGTAATGAAGTGCTTAAAAATTAATTTGATGTACTACCAAGTTTTAGTTTTACATCGTTATTTAACAACGATTGACACTGCATGCCATAATTATGTTTTTGCAATCGGATAATTTTTAAAATTTAATTATTCAATCAAAACCAACAAAAATGAGAAAAATCTACATTCTAACGTTTCTTTTGGCGTTTACAATGTTAAAGGCAAGCGCACAACCTACCGTTGCTGCACCAACACCACCAGTAAGGCCATCAACAAATGTTATTTCAACTTTTAGTGGTGCCTACACTGATTTGGCGGGTACTGATTGGTATCCTAATTGGGGTCAAGCTACTCAATATGCCCAAATTACAGTGGCAGGTGATGCAGTTAAAAGATACAGCAGCCTTAATTATCAAGGTGTTCAATTTGCAAGTGGCATTAATGCATCTACTATGACTAATTTGCATATTGACATATGGTCGTCTGACTGTTCGAAGTTCGATGTGTACCCAATTGTTCCTGGCCAACCAGAACAAGCGTATACAATTACTGTAACTCCATCCAGTTGGAATTCTGTTGATATTCCTTTATCATTTTTTACAATTCCCTTAAATAATATTATTCAATTTAAATTCGTTTCTAATACTCCTGCAAGTGGTACAACGGTATACTTAGATAATATTTATTTCTGGACAGCTTCATTGCTACCTACTATTACTGGTTTTTCTGTACCTTCTCCAAAATTGGTTACCGATGCACCTTTTACCCTTACCCAACCTACAAGTAATAGCACGGGTGCATTTAGTTACACAAGTTCTAATACCAATGTAGCTACTGTATCAGGAAATGTAGTAACATTGGTGGGTGTAGGTACCACAACTATTACTGCAAACCAAGCTGCTGCCGGTGGATATGCAGCGGGTGCAGCCACTTCTACTTTAGTGGTTAATTATACACCACCTACTGTTGGTACAACTCCTTCCGGTTTGCTTGCTGCTAATGTTATTTCATTGTTTAGCGATAATTATACTAACAGAACCGTAGATACTTGGTCTGCAGGTTGGGATCAGGCAGATGTTGCCGATGTTGTTTTAGGTGGCAATAATGCTAAATTATATACCAACCTCAACTTTTGTGGTATAGAATTTACAGGAGCAAACTCTGTAAATGCAACAGCAATGAATTTTTTTCATGTTGATATTTGGACACCCAATCAATCACCCATTAAAGTTAAATTAGTAGATTTCGGTGCAAATAATAGTTATGGAGGAGGAGATGATAAAGAAAGTATAGAATATCAACTTACACCACAACCCACACAAAATGGTTGGAGTAGTTATTTTATTCCTTTTTCTAGTTTTACAGGCTTAACTACTCGTGCTAATTTGTCACAATTAATATTTATTGGAGCAACAACAACATTTTATGTAGATAATATTTATTTCAGTACAACCAGCACTTTACCAGTCATATTTAGTAATTTTAACGCAATTAAAAATGGCAATACTGTTAATATAAATTGGAGTACAAGTTCTGAAATTAATAACAAAGGTTTTGGTATAGAGCGTAGTAAAGACGGTATTAATTTTACTCAAATACAATTTGTTAATGCTAGTGGAAATTCAAGCATTAATAAAAATTATACATCCATCGATATCAATCCAATTAAAGGTATGAATTACTACCGTTTAGCTCAGGTTGATAATGATGGTAAAACTACTTACTCTTCCGTAGCTACCGTAAAATTTGTAACTACCGATGAAGTAACTATTTTTCCTAACCCAGTAAAAAGCAGACTAACTGTTCAGTTAGATAATGCGAGTGATAATATAACTCATATCAACTTGGTATCTGTGGAAGGAAAAGTAATTAAATCGGTTGTTAGACCATTAAATAGCAATTTAGTATCAATAGATGTTTCAAATGTAACAAGAGGTACTTATTTTGTTGTAACCAATAACGGACAAAAAGTAAAATCGTCTAAAGTTATTGTTGACTAATTCTTCTATATAAACGGGCAATTGTACCACTTACAATTGCTCGTTTTTTATCTATATAAATCTTCGTTTTATGAAATTAAAATTATCTTGTTTACTTTTTATTAGTGCGTTGTTTTTGTTCTCACAGAATCTGTTAGCACAATCTTTAACTATTTCTGGTAAAGTAAAAAACAAATTATCGGGAGTTGCTTTAAGTGGTGCTACTATTACAGTAAAAGGTACTAAAAAAACAACCCTAACTGATGAAAAAGGAAATTATATTATTTCTGCTGAAAAAGGACAAATACTTGTTGTAGATTATGTAGGTTTAGCTTCAGTAGAACAAGTAATTACAAATGGTGGAGAATTCAATTTCTTTTTAGAACAAAGTACCGAAAATACTTTAACTGATGCGGTGGTAGTGGGTTATGGTACTCAAAAAGTAACCAAAGTTTCTGGTGCTATTTCTACAGTAAAAAGTGCTGATATTCAAAAACTCAATCCTGTTAGGCTTGAAGAAGCTTTACAAGGAACTGCTTCGGGTGTAAACGTTATACAAAGCGGTTCTCCCGGTGTAAAGCCAACTATTTTAATCAGGGGTATTCCTTCATTAGGAGGAAACGATCCTACAGTTATAGTTGATGGTATTCAACAAACTACAGATGATTTAAATTCAATCAATCCTGCAGACATTGAATCAATCAATGTGTTAAAAGATGCTGCTACCGCTGCAATTTATGGTGTAAAGGGGGGTAATGGTGTGATTGTAGTAACTACAAAGTCAGGCAAAAAAAATCAAAAAACCGATTTTAATTTTAATAGTACTTATGGTGTACAACAAGTAATCAATACAATACCTGTATTGAATGCTACCGAATATGCAGGTATTTTAAATGAAGGTAGTGTAGCAAGTGGTGGAAATTTAATTTTTTCTGACTTATCAAAATTGGGTGTTGGTACAGATTGGCAAAAACAAGTTTTCCAAGATGCACCAATTCAAACATATAATATTTCTGCTAAAGGCGGAAGCGATAAAATGTCTTACTTTTTAGGTGGTGGATATTTAGTACAAGGAGGTATAATTGGAGGGTACGATAAATCAAGATTCAATCGTTTAAATTTCACTTCAAATTTATCATTCGATTTATCTAATAAATTGAAATTTATTTTAAATGCTACTTATGTAAATTTTAACGGAAAAGGTGTTCAGGAAAATGCATTCAATAGTATTTTGGGAAGTGCATTAAACTTTGATCCTACTGTTTCTATTAACAACACAGTCCCTAATACAGTAGGCAAATATGGATTCAGTAATTTAATTACAAAAGAAATTTTTAATCCATTAACTAAATTAGACAATACATACAATCAAAATATTGGTAACAAATTATATGGCAAATTCGAATTGCAATATGATGTAAATAAAGATTTTAAAATCACTTCACGTTTTGGTTATACCAAATATGATGGTAATTCCAAAGTTTTCAATCCACTAGTGTTTTATGGTATAAATAATACCGATAATTCTATGAATGCTAATGGTACAGCTATTTCAGGAAGACACAATAGTGTATCTCATGAAAAAGCAAATTATAATAGCATGGTATTGGAGTTATTTGCAAACTATAATTTCAAAATTGGGAAAGACCATAATTTAGAAACTACTGCAGGTTTCGCTTTAACGAAGAGCACCGGAAATGTTGCAGGTGCTAGTCGTCAGGATGTTCCTTTCAACTCTTGGAATTTTGCTGATTTTACAGCAGCTGTAGGTTCTACAGCAAATAACAATATAGATGGTCTAAGAGGGTATTATTATCAATATGTAAGTGGTAAAAGAGCATCGGGTTTTGGAAGAGTGAATTATGATTTTCAAAATAAATATTTAGCTTCTTTCACTGCAAGACGTGATGGTTCCTATGCATTTGGTACTGATAATAAGTATGCAAATTTTTATTCAGGATCTTTTGGATGGGTAGCTTCTAATGAAAAATTCTTTCATTCAAATTTCATTAATTATTTAAAAGTTAGAGGTAGTTATGGAGCACTTGGTAACGATAATAATATTGATCCTAAAACAGTATTAGTAACTATTCAAACAGATTATTTAGCTTCATTGTATGGTTCCGGAAATAGCATTGGATATACATTTGGGAATAATTTTTATAATGGTGCAACAATTGGTTCTTCATCTAACACAGCTTTAAGATGGGAAAAACAAATTCAAAGCAATATTGGCTTTGATATGAATTTCTTCAAAAACAAACTGAACTTATCTTTCGATTATTTTGAGAAGAAAACAGAGGGCTTATTATTTACCCCTGCTGTTTCAGGATATTTAGGAACAATTCCTCCACCTGTAGCAAATATTGGTTCAACAAAAACAAGCGGTATTGATATAACACTTGGTTATAATGACAAATTGAGTAAAAATGTGAAATTGAGTACATCATTAACTTTTACAACATCTACCAATTTAGTTACCAAAACTTCTGGTGATGGAGGTTGGATTACCGGCGGAAATTATTTCAATGGTCAATCTCAAACTGTAACCATTTTTGCTCCGGGTTATGCACCATCTACTTATTATGGTTACAAAACAAATGGTTTGTTCCAAACCGCTGCAGAAATAGCAAGCAGTCCTTCACAATCAGGAGCACAGCCTGGAGATATAAAATTTGTTGATATTGATGGCGATGGTAAAATTGATGCAAATGACAGAACGGTAATTGGTAATCCATTTCCTGATTTTACAATGGGCTGGAATTTCACCATCAGCTACAAAAATTTTGATTTTACAGCATTTACTTATGCTTCAGTGGGTAATGATGTATATAGAGCATTTGAAAGAAATGACAACTTTACCAATAAATATCAAAATGTATTAGATAGATGGACTGGTCCTAATTCTACCAATGATGCACACAACCCCCGTTATTCATTTACAGATCCAAATAACAACAGCAGAGTTTCTGACAGATATGTAGAAGATGGATCTTTTGTGAAAATTAAAAATATATTGATTGGATATACATTGCCGGAAACTACCACCAGAAGAACCTTTAAATCTGTAAGAATATTTGCACAAATTAAAAATGCAATAATACTTACTAAGTATGATGGTTACGATCCTGAAATACCTGGTTATGGATTATTAGATACGGGTATTGATCGTGGTGCTTATCCGCAAGCAAGGAATTATACCATTGGTGTTGATCTCAAATTTTAATACTACAATAAAATATTTTTAATATGAAACAATCTAATATAAAAATAACAGGCACATTGCTGATAGTAGCTCTGTTAAGTTTTACTTCTTGTAAAAAATGGATTGAATACAATCCACAAGATGATTTTAAAATTACCGAACAAGATTATTTAAAATCAGAAGCCGATTATCGTGCAATGGCAGTAGGTGTTTATTCTCCAATACAATGGCTCAATCAACTTGTTCCAATCGGAGATATTGCATCTGATAATGCTGTAAGTGGTGGCGAAAGCGCAACTGATATTTTATCATTGCAACAAATAGATGATTTTACGCATTATCCAATTAATTCAACGTTAGCAGATTTGTGGCAAGTAGCTTATGAAGGTATTAACAGAGCCAATTACATG
>CANGTN010000052.1 GCA_947456805.1 Chitinophagaceae bacterium
ATGCAAACTTGAATATCAATGTGTTCATTGTGGCACTCAAATTTTGCATCACTTTCAGCTGCAGTTACACCTTTTTTATCAGAGTAAATGGCCTTCAAACCTTCTGCAATGTCATATTTACCTACTTCAACGGCATTCAAATCTGTATTGTTTATGTATTCAAATGCTTTTGCAAAAAGTGGATGAATGCTTGCGTACCTCGATGCGTTTGATAAATGTTCAATAATCATTGGAGTTTTTTTGTATGCACAAATGT
The DNA here is from genome assembly GCA_947456805.1 of Chitinophagaceae bacterium. Lineage (GTDB taxonomy): Bacteria > Bacteroidota > Bacteroidia > Chitinophagales > Chitinophagaceae > UBA1930. Next base: position 257 of record CANGTN010000052.1, read on the forward strand.
ACAATTCAAAGAATAAGTGTGGTGTTGTTTTCTGCGCAAACGTTGGAGAATTATTTTTATTTTCATAATCAGTTGCTCAATACATTTGTTCAATGACACAACAAACCACTCAACATAAAATAGATTACATAATTGTTGGTCAGGGAATTTGCGGCACCTTGCTTTCTTATTTTTTGAAACGTGAAGAGAAAAATATTTTGGTTGTAGATGAGCCAAAGCCCTACTCAGCAAGCAAAGTAGCAAGCGGAGTAATCAATCCAATTACGGGAAGAAGACTTGTCAGAAGCTGGATGATTGAAGATGTTATGCCGTTTGCAGCTAATGTTTATAAACAATTAGAAGCTGAATTAAAAACCTCATTTATTACACAAAATAATATTTTAGATTTTCATCCTACTGCACAAATGCAAATTGCATTTGATGAAAGATTACCACAAGAATCAGCATATTTAAAAGAGGTACAAGATAATTTGCAGTGGCAACAATTTTTTAATTATGAATTTGGTATTGGTGAAATCAATCCATGCTGGTTAATTAATATCAATCAATTACTTGAAAAATGGCGAGTCTTACTTCAACAGGAAAATGAATTGTTTGAAACAAAAACTGCGGTTGATGAATTAATCAATAAATATCCAACTGCAATAATTATTTTTTGTGATGGAGTTGATGGAATAAATAATTCGTACTTCAGTAAATTACCTTATGCAAAAAATAAAGGAGAAGCTTTGATAGTGAGCATTCCAGGGCTTCCAAGAAATAATATTTATAAATCCGGCATAAGCATTGTGCCATGGAAAGATGATTTGTGGTGGGTAGGTTCTTCTTATGAATGGAATTTTGATGATGAACTTCCAACAGAAAGTTTCAGAATAAAAATGGAAAATCAATTAAATCAATTTTTAAAAATACCATTTCAAATTGTTGATCATATTGCAAGTGTACGTCCCTCAAACATTGAGCGCAGACCATTTGTAGGAATTCATCCCTCACATTCCAACATTGGTATTTTAAACGGAATGGGTACAAAAGGTTGTTCATTAGCACCCTATTTTGCAAATCAACTTGCACAATATTTGGTACATCAAAAACCTATTGATCCATTGGCTGATGTATGCCGTTTTCGAAAAATATTAAGCAGTTAATTTTATTCTAGAAATTGATTTTAAATATTGTTTTTTTGTTTGTAATAAATAATTATTGATTCATTGCTTATTTTTAATTCTTAATCAATACTTATGAAGCCGGATAATTTCAATCAACCCATATACAAAATACCCTTGAAATATCGCAAGATGGAAAACTTGCATATTGTATTTTGGTTGTTTAAAGACGTTGCCTGGTGCATGTTTTGGAAGCCTCTGGGTATTGCAATGATTATTCCAACTTTATTAATTGCTGTTATAATTGCCTGGCGCACTAAAGCGTATATGAGCGAGCTTTGCCATAACTTGGCAATCACAGTATGGATTAGCGCCAACAGTTATTGGATGATTAGCGAATTTTTAGAATTTGATACATTACCCCTTTTTGGTGGTTTTACTTTCAAGCATCTTGCATTGATACCATTTTGCATTGGGATATTCATCCTGGCATTTTATTATTTGATTTGGAAACCAAAACACAAAGATGAAATGGAAACAATGTAACTCTTGACATACAATAATTTTCTTCCGTTCAATAACTATATTTGCCATTCGTTGAAATGGTTATGAAACAGGCAGTTGTAACGTTGTGCATCTTCTATTGCGTCGCACCCTTCAACGCATTGTTCTTTGTTGAACAATTTTTAAATTATCAATCAGAAATAAGTAATCAAAAATGTTTAGAACTAAAACCTGTGGCGAATTAAATATTAATAACGTTGGAGAAACCGTAACACTTGCCGGTTGGGTACAAACTGTACGAAAATTTGGTGCAATCACATTTGTTGATTTGCGTGACAGATATGGGATTACACAATTATTATTCGGTGAAGAGTTGAACAAAGATTTAGAAGCAAATCCTTTGGGTCGTGAGTTTGTATTACAAGCTACAGGTAAGGTTACAGAAAGAAGTAACAAAAATAAAAATATTCCTACCGGTGAAATTGAAATCACTTTGTCATCATTTAAAATTTTAAATAAGAGTGAAGTGCCACCTTTTAAAATTGAAGATGATACCGATGGTGGTGATGATTTGAGAATGAAATATCGTTTTCTGGATTTGCGCAGAAATGCAGTAAAAAGAAATTTAGAATTGCGTTATGCTGTTGGTCGTTCTACCAGAAATTATTTACATGAAAATAATTTCATGGATATTGAAACGCCGTTTTTGATTAAATCTACACCCGAAGGTGCAAGAGATTTTGTGGTGCCTTCAAGAATGAATCCCGGAGAGTTTTATGCATTGCCACAATCACCTCAAACATTCAAACAATTGTTGATGGTGAGTGGTTATGACAGATACTATCAAATTGTGAAATGCTTCAGGGATGAGGATTTGAGAGCCGATCGTCAGCCGGAGTTTACACAAATAGATTGTGAAATGTGCTTTGTAGAACAAGAAGATATCTTGTCTATGTTTGAAGGCTTGGTGAAAAGAATTTTTAAAGATGTAAAAGGCATAGATTATAACGAATCTGTAGAAAGAATGTCTTGGGAAGAAGCAATGTGGCAATTTGGAAATGACAAACCTGATATTCGTTTTGGAATGCAATTGTGTAATTTAAAATTTCCAGCACATACATTTCCCACTAAAGCAAATATTGCTCATTTAATTACTTCAGACTTTGCAGTATTCAGTGAAGCTGAAACCGTTATCGGTATTGCAGTTCCGGGGTGCAGTGAATACACAAGAAAACAAACCGATGAATTAACAGAGTGGGTGAAGCGTCCGCAAATAGGAATGAAAGGAATGGTTTTTATCAAATGCAATGCTGATGGTACTTACAAAAGCAGCGTTGATAAATTTTACAATGAGCAACAATTAAAGGCAATTGCTGATGCTGCCGGAGCAAAAGCAGGTGACTTGGTTTTGATATTGGCAGGTGCTGAAGAACGCACCAGAAAAGCTACAAGTGAGTTGCGTTTGGAAATGGGCAAACGATTGGGCATGAGAAAAGAAAATGAGTTCAAACTATTGTGGGTATTGGATTTCCCGTTATTCGAATATGCCGAAGAAGACAATCGCTGGGTAGCACGTCATCATCCTTTTACTTCTCCAAAGCCGAGTGATATTGATACCATGATTCATAACAATCCTGCTATTGAAAATGCAGCAGAATATTTAAAACATCCCTATGCCAACATCAAAGCAAATGCGTATGATATGGTTTTAAATGGTAATGAAATTGGCGGAGGTTCTATTCGTATTTTTCAACGTGAGTTGCAGGAAAAAATGTTTGAAGCATTGGGTATGGATGCGGAAGAGCAACAACACAAGTTCGGATTTTTATTAGGGGCTTTTGAATATGGTGCTCCACCACACGGAGGTATTGCTTTTGGCTTTGATCGTTTATGTTCAATATTAGGTGGCAGCGAAAGTATCAGAGACTTTATTGCATTTCCAAAAAACAACAGCGGCAGAGATGTAATGATTGATGCACCTAGTACTATTGATGCAAAACAATTTGACGAGTTGCAAATAAAGTTGGATCTGAAATAATTTATTCAGAAGAATTTCAACTTTTTTCTTCCCATACCTGTACCAATTGCACAATCATTTCTACAGCTTTTTCCATATCGCTCACACCAATCCATTCTCTGGTGCTGTGAATGGCTTGCATGCCCGTAAATAAGTTGGGACAAGGCAATCCCATGAAACTAAGTTTACTGCCATCTGTGCCGCCACGAATTGGTTCTTTTACAACATTCAAGCCAACCCTTTGGTAGGCTTCCATCGTATTCAAAATGATAGATGGATGTTGGTCAATTATTTCTTTCATATTCCTGTACTGTTCATGCACTTCAAATTCCATTTTTGCACCGGCATGTTTTGCAACAATTGTTGCTGCAATATCTTTTAATCTTTCTTCATGGTTTGCTAAATTAGCTGTTTCAAAATCACGTATAATAAAGTGGATACTTGCTTTTTCTGCAATCCCATCAATGCTTACAGGATGCACAAAACCTTGTCTGCCTTCGGTTGTTTCCGGACTAAATTCATTGGTTGGTAAAGCAGCTAAAATTTCTCCAACAATTTTCAATGCATTTACCAATTTCCCTTTTGCATAACCCGGATGTGCTATTACACCATGCACCGTTATGGTAGCTCCATCTGCACTAAATGTTTCATCTTCCAATGTACCCAATTCTCCGCCATCTAAAGTATATCCAAAGTCAGCACCAAGTTTTTTCAAATCTACTTTCGCAGTGCCCTTGCCCACCTCTTCATCGGGGGTAAATAAGAGTTTTATTGTGCCATGTTTAACTTCAGGATGTTGCATTAAATAATTTGCCATATCCATAATAATTGCAACGCCTGCTTTGTCGTCGGCACCCAACAATGTTTTACCACTTGCTGTAATAATTGATTTACCAATATGTTCTTTTAAATAAGGATAATCATTTACTGATAAAATTTGAGTAGCATCATCGGGATAAATAAAATCAGCACCTGTGTAATTATTATGTACAATCGGCTTTACATCAGCGCCACTGCAATCGGGTGCTGTATCTATATGGCTGCAAAAACATATTGTTGGAATATTCTTTTCTGTATTCGAATCGATTGTTGCATACACATAGCCATGCTCATCCAAATGTGCGTCGCTAATGCCCATTGCAAGTAGTTCATCTACTAATACATCAGATAAGTTTTTTTGTTTTTCTGTTGTTGGTTGTAAGTTACTATTGGGATCACTTTGTGTATCAATTTGCACATAAGATAAAAATCTGTTTGTAACGGTATAGTTGTATTCTTTTAGCATATCTAAAAAGGCTTAATTTATTAATTCAGTGGCTAAAGGTAAATTGTTGAATCAAATTCTTGGATGTTTTATTCAATATCGAATCAATTTTTATTTTCCTTACATCTGTTAGGCAAGAATCTTTTTTTGGTTAACTTATAATTTAAACTAAAACTTTACTTTTGCCCCTCTTGTTTATTTATAAAAATTAAAATTCAATTACAATGGTTAAAGTAGCTATCAATGGTTTTGGAAGAATTGGAAGATTGGTGTTTCGCCAGATTTATAACATGGAAGGAATTGATGTTGTTGCAATTAATGATTTAACATCACCGGCTGTACTGGCTCATTTATTAAAATATGATAGTGCTCAGGGAAAATTCAATGTACCTGTCACCTCTACAGAAAATGCAATTATTGTTAATGGTCATGAAGTAAAAATATATGCGCAAAAAGATCCTGCTCAAATTCCTTGGGGGCAACATGATGTAGATGTTGTAATTGAAAGTACCGGCTTTTTTACCGAAAAAGAAAAAGCGGAAGCACATTTAAAAGCAGGTGCAAAGCGTGTAGTAATCTCTGCTCCGGCAACAGGTGATTTAAAAACTGTTGTATTTAATGTAAACCATGCAATATTAGATGGCTCTGAAACGATTATTTCTTGTGCATCTTGTACAACCAATTGTTTGGCACCAATGGCGAAAGTATTGAGTGATAATTACCAAATTTTAGCGGGTAGCATGACTACCATTCATGCATATACCAACGATCAAAATACCTTAGATGCGCCGCACCCAAAAGGTGATTTGCGCAGAGCAAGAGCTGCTGCTCAAAATATTGTTCCTAATAGTACTGGTGCTGCAAAAGCAATAGGATTGGTATTGCCTGAGTTAAAAGGTAAATTAGATGGTGGTGCGCAACGTGTACCAACAATCACTGGTTCTCTAACAGAATTGGTTTCTGTGTTAGGAAAAAAAGTGACACTTGAAGAAGTAAATGCTGCCATGAAAGCCGCTGCCAATGAGAGTTTTGGCTATAATGAAGATGAAATTGTAAGTACCGATATTATTGGTACACACTTTGGTTCATTGTTCGATGCAACGCAAACAAAAGTGATTACAGTGGGTGATACACAAATTGTAAAAACAGTAAGTTGGTACGATAATGAAATGAGTTATGTAAGCCAATTGGTGCGTACCGTAAAACATTTTGCAGGATTGATAAGCAAATAAATTTATAATTTAGAAAACCACCTTCCCTAACAAGAAGGTGGTTTGTAATTTTATTCATGTACCAGCAATTTGTTCCTTTTAAACCAAACATCACTTGCTATAAAAATTGAATGCATTTACTGAACCGTCTTTGAAACTATCAATATAATAGGATTTATTAGAGCCTGTAAACAGATCGTACAATCTCCAGATATAACAATTGGATCCATACAAAAGCTTGTATCCATTTGTATGCAAATTGTATGCAACAAGATGAAATGAAAAAGGGCTTCAATTTCTTGAAACCCTTGCTATTATTATGTGACCGCGTTAGGATTAATCACCTATTCGATCAATACATTGATACTACTATACTTTCAATAAATAGCTAATCACCTTGGTGAAAATCATTTGAAAAACCTTCACTTTGTCTACGGAATTGCTTACTGAATGCTCAAAAACTAACGCTAAGTTAAAGAAATTTTAGAACTGAAAAAAATAAAACTATTATTAAAACGCTCTCTTTCTAAGTAATTCTGTAAAATAAGGGTTCCCAATCATATAATCTCCACTCAAATCACTGAGTGCAGATCCCTCTGAAGCAAAAAATTGAAAATCAAACCTAATATAGCAGTAATCAAGCTTATAATTGTAATGCCTTCTTGAAATGTCAAAATCGTAGATTAATTATAAAATTTTGTAATAATGTGAATTGGTTTTATTATGATCCAATAACATAATTTCTTTAAAATATTTGACTTTTCTATAACTCTTGCAGCCTTTGGGCCATGAGTATAATACCAACTAGTAAATTTAATACCCCAACTTTTATTTAGCAACCAATTATCCCTAAATAATCTTAAATCCATTACAACTGGGTGGTCATAAGAACCCATTGTTGCTGTTGCTATGAAACAACCTTTGGATTTTATTTCAAAACTGTTCTTTTTATTTGTGTAATTAGTATCTATTTTAAGCTGGCCTATATCAGATAGAGTTGTTTTAATTTCTTTAATTTCCAAAGATTCAATATTCTCTTTATTAAATTGAATCAATAATTCATTGATGAAATTTTCAGTTTTTTCAATTAATAGATTTAAATCACTTATTTTTTGATTTCTAAGAGTATTTGCTTGCAATACCTGCTCCCTGTTCCAGTATGGATTATTTTTTGAATAAATAAACTCTTGAGCATCTTCTTTTTCTTTTTTGAAATATTGGCATCTTGAAAAAACCAAATCTTTAATAGTCTTAATATACTTTTCAGAAATATTAATATCTGAGTTTTTTAAAAATTTTATTTTAAACAGGGAGATTATTTCGTTGAATAAACTTGTATCCCAAGCAGAATCTTCATGTTTGTGAACATACCATTGATGTCTTTTAGCATAAATATCTATTACTTTATTTTTTGAGAAATCAGAAAGCTCATTCAAGAAATTATGTAATTCAACAATGTCATAAGTATTAATATCTTGATAAGGATAAAGCGAAGAGCTCTTATAAATTAATGATTTTTCTAAAACAAAAGAAAACTTTTCTTCAAAAATAGAAATATTTTTATACGGCTTTATCTTTACAATTAAATCATCAATTTTAGAATATGAAGAATTGAGGAATTCTGAAATATATTTATAGAACCATGCTATCTTGTTTTCTGAATCTTTAGTAATTATTTTCTCAAATAAGTCAATCGCTTTATCATAGTCTGTATCGTTGTATGCATAGATAGCTAAATCAAAGAGTCCTTTATTAGTCTTGCTGTATAGTAACTTTTTCTTATCAACAAAAACATTTCCACAATAAGTACATTTTAAATTAGACTCATTTGGAGAACCGCAAGTAGGACATTGAAAATAATTATCCATATTATTTATTTAAACTTTATTATTCCGTGACCTTTAATAAAAACTTTTGGATAAAGTGTATTTATTATTCCGTAAAAAGCAGAGAAGCAACAGCCTCCTTCTTTATATAATTCTGCGCACAAATTTTTAAAATTAGAAGTTTTGATTTCCTTATTGTCTAATAGATGAATCCATAAAGTTTCTATCTCTGCCTTATGAAAAGCTTTTATATTAGGGTGCTTGGGTGATTTATTGTTCGGAATACTGTATAGGACGGTTCCATTCCCAACTCTTTTATCTCTTACTCCACAGAACTTTATAAGACCACTTTCTCTGCTTTTATAAATTGTTTTGCAGAAAGTGATTTCCTTACATTTGTTAAATATTTTTTTTGGCAAACTCATATATTTTTTAGTATTTCATTTTTCTTTTTCTTTTTTTTTTAGAGTAAATCTGTAATAAAATGAAAGCAATGTAAATGCTATATTATAAACCATAATCCACTCAAATGCATTTTTGTATATAGTATTCTTATCCTCGGATGAATTTGGAACAATCTTTAACCAAACCCAAATAAGAATAAATAAAGAAAGTATTAAATTAAAAGCCATCCTAGCTGGCCAATTATTTACATAACGCTCATATTTTCTATTGTCACCAACTTGTTTTTCGTATTTATTTAATTTTTCAACACTATTCTGAAAGGCGTTAATTAAATCTTCTTGCTTAGTTAATACATCATTTAGATAGTTTGTGATAGCTGATTTATCATCAAAAATATTTTCAATATTTTTTGCCTCATTTCTAAAAAGTTCAATAGTCTTCTTTTTATTTAATTCATATTTTTTATTATTAGTTTGTTCTGTTGTTATCAACAATGGATTGTTGGGAGAATACCTATCATGATTGTCTATTTTATATTTAACATATCTATACAAACAATCAAAGTATTCAGCAATCAATTTTTTTGAAGAATCGTTCAATGGATTCATTAAACCCCCTAGTGTTGAAAAACTCAAATTATTTTTACCATTAGATAGCCGAACTCTTTTGTTATCATCAAATGGAAGAAATGGACATTCGTGATTGCTTTTTTTAAAATAAGTCTGATATACTGCTATAAAATTATTTTTAAATTCATCAGAAAAATTATCATTAGAAAATTTTATAAAAGATTTTAACGCTGTCATATCTAATTCTACATGAATGTCATTCATTGCATAATATTCTTTATCATCATCATCGTAATAATCAAATTTTGTTTTATTACTATTATTATCAAATTGTTTCAATATTACTTTCTTCAGAGCATCAATTATTTGATTTTCTAAAAAGCTCTGAGATAAATTATTTGTTATCTTAAGCTCAATTAAACTTTTTAAAGACGCTATAAATTTATTGAAGTCATATACATAATCCTCATATTCATCACCGTCTTCCCTTATGATATTAGGTTTTAAAAATTCAGAAACAATTTTATAAGACCAACATGGAATATTGGAAATATCTTTTTGAAGATATCTATCAGATAACTTTAATGATTTTTCAAAGTGGCCTTGGTTATATTCATATTTAATTGCAATAAATTCATTAAGTTGTTCGCTCTGTGTTTCATTAGCTTTCAACGTGTCACCACAATAAATACATTTACTATTTTCTGAGTATGGCTGTGGTGCACCACATGTGTTACATTTAGTTGTCATTTTTATAATTGTTTTAAGTATTCTTCTTTCTTATTAATATAATCATCTTCAGTTATTGCACCCAAATCCAGCAATTCTTTTAACTTCTTCAACTTCTCCATAGGGTCATTGTTATTATTATTTGTATTAACGCTTTGATTTATCATTTGAGCCATGTTCATTCCCATGGCCAATCCTGCTCCAGTTGACATTCCATCACCACCAGAACTTGGATTGTTAGCAGCATCACCAATAGCATTAGCTACTTTGTACTTCATGTACTGGTCAAGATTACCCAATACGCCCATACCACTTTTCGTATCAATAATCTTTTGAACTTCATCAGGCACTGAGATTGACTGAATGTATAAATCATGTATGCTCAAACCCAACCCACTGAAATCATTCTGTAATTCAGTTCTAAGTATCAAGTTAAGTTGGTCTATTGTTCCAGCAATATCCAAAACCGTTTTCAAGTTTGCTCCTAATACAACGTTGAGTTTAGAAACGATAATGCCTTTTAAATAATCTTCAATGGAATCCGTTGAAAATAGCCCCTTGGTTCCAACGACCTTGTTTACAAATAACATGGTATCGCTAACCTGTATTGAATAACTGCCGAAAGCTCTTAGTCTAATAATATTAAATTCAGAATCTCTAAATAGAATTGGTTCTCTTGTTCCCCATTTTAAATTGGGAAACAACTGCTTTCCAACAAAAACTACTTCTGCTCTAAAAGGTGAATTTTCACCATATCCAAACGATGTAACCCATTTACCAACAACAGGAACATTTTGTGTTTTTAAAATATGCCTACCAGCACCAAATACATCAAGGGCTTTACCGTCTCTATAGAACACAGCATCCTGACTTTCTCTAACTGTCAGCTGTGAACCCCACTTTATTTCTAATTGGCCTGAATCTGGTATTCTTTTTACCAGTACATTTCCAGCGTTATCTAAAAACTCTAATACTTCCATAAATTATTTAAAAGTGTTTATGTAATTGGTTCGGTTATCTATGCATAGTTCAACGTCTCTAACCATTTTATTTATTGGCTTAGGATTAGATGATTCCTGAATACAGGATTCAACTGATGTACAAACCATATCCACATTTTCTACAAGTTTTAAATCTAAGTTATAAATCTCATCGAGTTCATTTTCCTTAAGTTGATTTTCAGAAAAAAAAGAAGATTCACCATGTGCTGCATATTTTATTTTAGAAAATAAAGTATCAACTGTTTTTCTAAGTAAATCCCATTCTTGACATAAAGTAATGTTGTTTTTCTTAATTAATTCCTGTTGAAAATCTATTATCATTAGCTTAGCATTTTCAATTCGCTTAGCTAGCTCATCTCTTAGTTTCTTATCGGTGTTACGTTTTTCTTCACGGATAACATAGCCTTTATATCCACGAATTAATGAGCCAATTCTATCAAAAAAATTTTTTCTTCTTTCCATAATAAAAGTTTGATAATGATCTGGGAAATCATTAAAAATGAAAATTACTTTTCATAAAGTTAACGGAAATCATGTGATATTATGATTAAATGTATTGCTTTTTTGTTCTTTTATTGTTACTCCATAAATAAAAAAATGCCCTCATATATCTACGCACACCACTTTAGAGCTACACGCACCCTCAAAGACCCGTTTTAGAAAATCAAAAAATATCGGCCCTTTCAGAGCTACGTTTTCCAAAAAAGGCATTGGAACAAGTTTTGGGTTTTTAGGATGACACCTTGGGATGGTAGAAAAAATGGAAGTCTAGTACCAGTAGGAGTTTACTACTATATCATTAATAAGGGTAATGGCAAAAAAAATAGAAGTGGATGGTTAACTATCTTGAGATAAATTAACAGTAGTTGTCTTATTTGGAATCAGCTTGAACAATTGTGTTGAATTTCTTCTTTTGAGAAATGTTGTAATGATAAAATCTTTTCAACCTTAGAAGATTTAAATTTATCAGGTAATAGCTTTAAAAACTTAAATCAAAAATGTTTAGATATTATTAATGGCATTGAACTCTGGAGACAACTGACTACACCAAGAATATGGCTAGACTTTACAAATAATCCATTTGCAAATTATGAATGGATTAATAAAATTGATTTCAATAAAATATTAAATACAGTAAGAGATTCTGATAGAGACTATGCAGAAATCCAGATATTAACAGATAAAGAAACACTTACAAAGTGCTTACCAGAAGGAGATGTTTACAGAAACAATCGAGATTTAAAATAACAAGAATTCGAAGAGAGGGAAAATAAATACAGAAACGGAGGGCAATGCTTTATTGCAACAGCTACTATGGGTGATTATAACCATCCTGTTGTTGTTGATTTAAGAATGTTCCGAGACAATTGGTTACTTAAAAGAAATTGGGGAGTTCAATTTACAAATTGGTATTACACTCATGGTCCAAAAATCCACAAGTGGAGTTGTGGCCATTGCCATATGGGCTTTGGTAAGCGCATAAACGCAAAGAAGGGTGAAAATGGAGTTTGGATTGGCCCATTCGATACACTAAGTTTGCTAGGGATTACTTTCGTCTAAAATTTAGTATTCCGCTAAATGAATGCGATTG
>CANGTN010000053.1 GCA_947456805.1 Chitinophagaceae bacterium
TATTGGGATTATTTTTTTGTAATTATTCAAATAATTTGTTTGCACAAACATTACCATCAATACAGTTAGATAGACCTGACCAAACAGAGTGTCCATTTATTACACCTAAAAAGTATATTCAAATTGAAAATGGCTTTACAATAGAAAATAGAACAAATAATCAAAAAAATTATATTTATCCATCTACTCTCTGGAAATATGGGGTGAATGAAAAGTTTGAACTACGACTAATCACTGAAATTGTTTCAGAAAGAAATTCGGGGAAAGTTGAATCAGGAATTTCACCAATAGTTGTGGGATTCAAAACTTCATTATTTGAAGAAAAAGGTATTTTACCAAAAACTTCTTTTATTGGTCATATTACAACTTCAAAAATTGGAAGTAAGAAATTTCAAACTGAATATATTGCTCCTTCTTTTAGATTTACTATGCAACATACGATTACAGAAAAAATTTCTCTTGCATATAATTTGGGTGCAGAATGGAATGGAGAAACCCCCGAACAAACCTATATTTATACTTTGACAACAGGAATTAGCTTGACAAATAAAATAGGTTGTTATCTTGAGCTTTATGGATTTATTAGTGATTCCAACAGACCAGACCATAGTTTTGATGGTGGGATAACTTATTTAATAAATGACGATTTTATGGTTGATTTATCCTCAGGATTTGGGATTAAAACAAGTGAACTAAAAAACTATGTATCATTGGGTATTTCTTACAGGTTTAAAACGAAAAAATAAAAAATATTTCTCTAATTATTCATCCAGATTAATTCATTTTTCTAATACAATATTCTTTTCTAATTGATACAAGCTTTTCGTATCTACAATTTCATCATCATAATAATTACTATCATTGCACTTCATCAATGTTAATATATGACACCCGAAAGAAGTGAAAAGTTATTGAAAGTCTTGAGTCGCAGACAAACTGATATAACCGTGGTAATGGAGAATGTGCAAGACCCTCATAATATATCGGCAGTTATGCGAACTTGTGATGCAGTGGGCATTCAGGATATTTATATTTTGAATACCAAAATTCCACGTCATCAAAAGTTTGGTGCAAAAAGCAGCAGTAGTGCGGCTAAATGGCTTTCTGTGCATCAGTTTGACAATGTTGATGCATGTTTTGAAGCATTGCGTAAAAATTACAAAACTGTTTTAACCACACATTTAAGCACCGACGCCGTTAGTTTGTACGAAATTGATTTTACCCAAAGTGTGGCACTGGTTTTTGGCAATGAACATGCAGGTGTAAGCGATGAAGTTCGTGCACTGGCTGATGGAAATTTTATTATTCCGCAAATGGGTATCATACAGAGTTTAAATATTTCGGTAGCTTGTGCCGTAAGTATTTATGAAGCTTATCGTCAGAAAAATATTGCAGGGCACTACAATTCAATTGCTTTACCTGAAAACAGACTTAATAGTTTAATGCAAGAGTGGGGCTTTATAGAAGGTAAAGAAACCAATCAATAACAAGGTATGAAAATCAGTTTTATTTTCATTTGTACATTTATTGTTTTGTTCAATAGTGCATCTGCTCAGGAGATAAAAAAAGTGTCAATGAAAGAGGTGGTGCAAATGATTGACAGCAGTAAAACACCTATGGTTATTAACTTCTGGGCAAGCTGGTGCAAACCTTGTGTGCAGGAAATTCCCTGGTTTGAAAAAGCAATTGCAACTTTTAAAAATAAAAATATTCAACTGGTATTGGTGAGCTTGGATTTTAAATCTGATTATCCCAAAACGCTTACACAATTTGTAAAAAAGAAAGCCTTTAGCAGCAAAGTACTTTGGCTAAATGAAACCAATGCCGATTATTTTTGTCCGCTGATTGATTCGAGTTGGAGTGGCAATATCCCAGCTACATTAATGGTGAACAATGCAAAAAAATATCGTCAGTTTTTTGATCAGCAATTACCCGAAGCAAGGTTGCTGCATGAGTTAAATCAATTGGTGCAATAGTTATTATTCTTCTGAAATCACTGTCTATTCTTTATTCTACACATTTTTATTCAATACAATTCTGAATGTGCTTCCTTTTCCAATTTCACTTTGGATAATATAAATTTGTCCTTTGTGGTATTCTTCTACAATGCGTTTGGTAAGTGTAAGGCCCAATCCCCAACCTCTTTTTTTGGTAGTAAAACCCGGTTTGAAAACTTTTGCCAAATTTTGTTTGCTGATGCCTTTTCCGGTATCAATTACATCAATCATAATTTGTGATGCTTGATCCATAATGGCTACTTTAATTTTTCCTTTTCCATCCATAGAGTCTAAAGCATTTTTCAATAAATTTTCTATTACCCAATCAAATAACGGCGGACAGATCATTGCGGGTATGTTATTTCTGTTGTTGTTGTCGAATTCAAAAATAACTTTTGCACCTGCTCTTTTTTTAATGTAATCAATCATTGAACTGATTTGGTCAATGATGTTTTTTTCTTCTAAAATTGGCTTGCTGCCAATCTTCCCAAAGCGGTCTGTAATCAGCAAAAGGCGTTGTACATCTTTTTCAAGTTCGGGAATAATTTTTTGATTTCCTTCAACTTCTTTCAGCATTTCAATCCAGCCCTGCAAACTGCTTACGGGTGTGCCAAGTTGGTGTGCTGTTTCTTTTGCGAGTCCTGCCCAAAGTTGGTTTTGTGTGCTCTTAAAATTTGCTCTTTGTGCAGTAATAAGAATTATGATAAATAATGTAGCAACAATTAACTGTATGATAGGATAGTAGCGAACTTCATTTAAAAGTTTTCCTTCACCGTAATAAACTTTATTGATTTGTGTTGTATCAAAAGGATTTTTCCATTCGAGTGGAGGATGCAATTTTTTGAAATAATTTATTTTATCAGCTATATATATTTTATTCAAAATTTTTGTGGAGTCTAGGTTTCTGTAATCGAGTAAACTGTCTTTTTCGGTTACCAGTAAAATGTCAATATCCAAACTGTTTTCTGCCAAAATTTTTCCGGTAAGTGTGGTTTCTGTGATATTTGGGTTACTGTTATTTTTGATTGCTTCTACCCATTGTTCCATTTTTTGTCTTTCTTCTTTTGCAATCTTTTTTGCCAGATAATCACTATAAAAAATGGTGCAGCCAACAATGCAAATTGCAACGATTACTAAAATTGTTCTCCAGTTGATCCATTCTTTAATCATGCAACTAAAATAATGTGTTTATGATTAGCAATGTGTTTCATTATAAAAATCCCGTTAAAAATTCTAGTTTTATTAATTAAAATAATGGAATTTTTTACCTTAAAAAGTTTAAATTAAACTATTAATAATTGATAATCAGAAGTTTATTAAAAGTTGTTTACCTAATAAATAGAAAACTTAATACTTCATTTTCTCACTAATTATTCACAGCAACAAGGAAAATACATACATATCGGTATAAAAATCTTATGTTCGCGAGCACTATAAATGTGAAGTATTGTATGAGGTTAAAATCGTTAGAAATCAAAGGGTTTAAAAGTTTTGCTGATAAAACTGTTGTAACATTTGACGAAAGTATAACAGGCATTATCGGTCCAAATGGCTGTGGTAAAAGTAATATCATTGACAGTATCAGATGGGTAATTGGCGAACAGAAAATTTCTTCTTTAAGAAGTGAAAATTTAGATGCACTTGTTTTCAATGGTTCAAAAACAAGAAGTGCAAGTGGCTTGGCTGAAGTAAGCTTAACTTTTGAGAATACAAAAAATTTATTGCCAACAGAATTTAGCACTGTAACTGTAACACGTAGGTTTTATAAAAACGGCGAAAGTGAATATCGTTTGAATGATGTGCAATGCAGGTTGAAAGACATTCATAATTTATTTTTAGATACCGGTGTAAGCACAGACAGCTATGCAATTATTGAGTTGGGCATGGTTGATGATATCATCAAAGACAAAGAAAACAGCAGACGCAAAATGCTGGAACAAGCAGCCGGAATTACCATTTATAAAACAAGAAAAAAAGAAGCAAAAAATAAATTAGATGCCACAGAACAAGATTTGGCAAGAATAGAAGATTTGTTGTTTGAAATCAACAACCAATTGAAAACTTTAGAAAATCAGGCAAAGAAGGCAGAGAAATTTTATGAAATAAAAAAAGAGTACAAAGAAATTGCAGTTGAATTGGCAAAAGCGTCTTTGGAAGGTTTCAATATCACATACAAAAATCTGAATGAACAACAGGAAGCTGAAACCAATAAAAAGGTTCACATAGAAGCCGAACTTGCAACTGCTGAAGCTGCTTTAGAACATGAAAAGGTTGATTTTATTGAGAAAGAGCGTGCCTTACAATCAATGCAGCAAGAGTTTAACAGCCTTGTGCAAACATTGCGTACTAAAGAAAATGAGAAAAATCTTGCTACTCAAAAGCTACAATATTTAAGAGAAAAAGAAACCAACCTTAAAACATTTTTAGAACGTGCAGAAGGACAGGTAAAAACAATTGGCGACAGCATTGAGTATACGCAATTACAAGTTGGTGAAGAGAAAAGTAAGTTATCCGAATTGCAGGATAAAGTACAAGCTTGTCAGTTGGAAGTTGAAGACAAACGCAGGTTGTATGATGAGAAAAGAAGCACGGTAGATAGTTTGCGTGGCATGTACCAACAAATTCAAAGAAGCCAGTTTGATGCAGAAAAAAAAGTTGCAGTTGCAGATACTTCAATTCATAATTTACAAAGAACTGCGGCTCAATTAAATGAGGAACAACAAAACCGTCAGTTACAATTACAACAATTAGAAACGGAACTTCAGGAAAAAGAAACGCATCTTGAAAATAAAAGAACAGACTTGCAGCAATTGCAGGAGCAACACGAAAAAACCAAAGAACAAATTTTTGAAACACAATCTGTTTTGGATGGTTTGAGAAATGAGTTGGGCGATGAGAACAGAAAGTTAGACAGCAAACAAAATGAATTTGCTTTGTTGAAAAGCTTAATCGATTCGATGGAAGGTTATCCTGAAAGCATTAAGTTTTTACATAAAAATGAAAACTGGAATTACCAGTCTCCTATACTTTCTGATATCATTTATGTAAAAGAAGAATTCAGAGCAGCGGTAGAAAATGTGTTGGAACCATATTTAAATTATTATGTTGTCAATAATTTGCAGGAAGGCTTGAAAGCCGTTTATTTACTGGATGACAACAAGAAAGGCAAAGCCAATTTCTTTTTATTGGATCAGCTTGCGAGCAATCAGGGCAATCAATTCCCGCAACCCAAATCAACTATCAAAGCATTGGATGTAATTGAAGTTGATGATCAATACAAAACATTAGCAGCGCATTTATTAGCTAATGTTTTTATTGCTGAAAATGATGCAGCAATTGAAAATAGTCAGGGTGCAGTTGTACTTGAAAAAACTGGGAAATACGTAAAAGGAAAATACACCTTAACCGGTGGAAGTGTTGGCTTATTTGAAGGTAAAAAAATTGGTAGAGCAAAAAATTTAGAAAAACTTCAGGATGAAATTGTACTTCAGACAGCAGTTGTAAATGCTTTGAAAGCTGAAATACAACTGAAACACAACCAGGTTATTGGTTTTAATGATCAGCTAAAAGAAAATGCAATTAAGCAAACTGAAAACGAAATTAATCTCTTCACCAATCAAGTTTTTGCTGCTAAAAATAAAATTGAAAATTTACAGGCTGCGCAACAAAATGCACAACAAAGACTTGAAGATATTGATAGCCGCTTACAAGATGAACATGATGCAATTGCTTCTACACGTGATGAGTTTACCAGCCTCAATGAAAAATTGCAAACAACTAGTGAAGACATGAAGATGGTGGAGCAGGATTATCAGTTGAGTGAGCAGGATTACAATGCTGCAACCTATCAATTCAATGAAAATAATTTACAGCTTACCAAACAGCAAAGTAAAATTGCAAGCGTGCAACAGGAATTGGTTTTCAAAGAAAATCAGTTGAACGATTTGCATCAGCAAATACAAGCAAATGCTACTCAGTTACAGGAATCAACTGCTGCTATAGTTGAAAGCGAAGCAGCATTATTGAGCAGCGAAGATGGTTTGCTGGAAATGATGCGTAAAAAAGAAGAAGAAGAGAAAAAATTAAACGAAGCAGATCAGGCTTATTACAACTTAAGAAACCTACTTCAGGAAAAAGAAAGCGAACTTAGGTTGAAAAGTAAGACTCGGGAAATGGTAGAACATTTATTGAGTGATATAAAGGATAAACTCAATGATTTAAAACTAAATCTCGCGGGTATGAAAGAGCGGTTGAATGTGGAGTTTAAAATTGAGTTAGATGAAATTTTAGATCAGGCAAGAACTACAGAAACTTCTCTGGAAGAATTACAAGCCACAAGCGACCGAATGAGAAAGCGTTTGGAAAATATGGGCGAAGTAAATCCTACGGCAATTGAAGCTTACACCGAAATGAAAAAACGCTACGAATTTATTTTGGAGCAAAAAAATGATTTGGTAGAAGCAAAGGAAAGTTTGATGCAAACGATTCAGGAAGTAGAAGCTACAGCTAATCAGCAATTCTTAGAGACATTTAATAAAGTGAGAGAAAATTTCCAGAAAGTATTCAAAGCATTGTTTACAGAAGAAGATACTGCTGATATGGTTTTGGTAGATCCTGATAATCTTGCAGAAACAGGAATTGACATTGTTGCAAAACCAAAAGGGAAAAGACCTTCGTCTATTTCTCAATTGAGTGGTGGTGAAAAAACATTAACTGCAACAGCTTTATTATTTGCTATTTATTTAATAAAACCTGCACCATTCTGTATTTTAGATGAGGTTGATGCTCCTTTGGATGATGCGAATGTGGGTAAGTTTACACAAATGATTAAGAAGTTCAGCGACAATTCTCAGTTTATTATTGTAACACACAACAAACAAACTATGGGTGCAGTTGATGTGATTTATGGAGTAACGATGCAAGAGCCAGGTGTAAGTAAATTGGTTCCTGTTGACTTCAGGAGTTTGAATTAGTTGAATCAATTTATACAATTTATAACTGGATGAAAGCGATTGTTTTCATCCATTTTTTTTAATGTGCCAAAGAATTTTTTTATTATAAGACGATTATGAACTACATCAAAATTGTTGTGAACACAACCCCTGAAATTCAAGAAATAATCATTGCACAAATGGTAGAACTTGGATATGATGGTTTTGAAGAATCAGAAAATGAATTGAAATGTTTTATGCCCGAAACTGGTTTTGATGAAATATTATTGGCGGAGGTGTTGATGCCTTATCATTTAAAATATGAGTTGGAGATAATCCCCAAACAAAACTGGAATGCACTTTGGGAATCGAATTTCTCGCCTATTTGTGTGGATGATTTTGTAGGAATTCGTGCAGATTTTCATGCAACATTAATAGGTGTTACACATGAAATTGTTATTACTCCAAAAATGAGTTTTGGTACAGGTCATCATGGTACAACTTATTCGGTGATTCAGTTGATGGAGTACATTGATTTTAACAATAAATCTGTTTTTGATTTTGGAACGGGCACAGGAATACTTGCCATTGTCGCAGAAAAATTAGGAGCCAATTCTATTGTAGCAGTTGACAATGATGACTGGTGCATTGAAAATGCAACAGAGAATATTGAAAAAAATAATTGTAGACATATAGAAATACAAAAAGTAGATAATGCTTCCTGTGATAAAAAATTTGATGTGGTCATTGCCAATATCAACAAACACATTATCCTGGATAATTTACAATTCTTAAACGAAGCTTTGGCGACAAATGGAAATGTGATATTAAGTGGATTGTTGGTAGAAGATGAAGCTGATATTTTGCAGTCAACACAAAACTTTGGCTGGAAACATTTGCAGACAAAGTCAAAAGACAACTGGATTGCAATACATTTTCACAATTAAAATTTATACAAAACTGTATTAAGAAATTATTAATTTAGTTTTTCAGCTTTATATTTGTCATTGTAAACTTTTTTTACAATGTACGAAGTGCTTCTAATCATACTAGCCTACTTAATAGGATCAATACCAACTTCAGTATGGGTGAGTAGACATTTCTTTGATATTGACATCAGAGAATATGGAAGCGGAAACGCGGGTGCTACCAACACTTACAGAATACTTGGACCAAAATGGGGTACATTTGTAATGGTGGTGGATTTGCTGAAAGGTGTTGTTGCAACTTCATTGTACATCTTATTACCTAATTATTTGGGAGCTTCCAACGAATTACACAGAACCAACTTTATGATAGGATTGGGGTTGGCTGCTGTATTGGGTCATATTTTTCCTGTTTGGGCAAACTTCAAAGGTGGAAAAGGAGTAGCAACATTATTTGGAATGGCAATTGCCATTCAGCCATTGGTTGCAATTTGTTGTATTGGTGTGTTTTTATTGGTATTATATCTAACACGTTTTGTTTCGTTGAGTTCTATTTTAGCTGGTATTGCTTTCATGGTATTTATACTTTTCATATTTAATGAGAAAGAACCTCTTTATAGAATTTTTGCCATTCTTGTAGCCTTGATGGTTATTCTGACCCACCAAAAAAATATCTCCCGTATTTTTAAAGGAACAGAAGGCAAAGTGCCTATTCTTAAATTCAGAGATACACATCGTAAAAGAAATCCAAAAGACTAAATATTTTACTTACTACTTTTTTTTAAAAAATATTTTTAAATTCTATTGTTACTATTTGTTTGGTTCCTAGTAATCTCATCATTTTTATTGCCTTTTTTCAATTGGATTTTTAAAGATCGATAATATTAACATCAGCTTATAAAACTTGCGTATAACTGCATTTTCAATTTTCCATTTAATCTATTATGTTTGCTTTTCTCTAATTAAACCAAAACCAATGAATTTTAAAAAAACAAACAACATTGTAGGTTGGATAGTAGGCTTGATTGCTTGTACCACATACGTTTTAACTGCCGAAGCCGGAGGTAGTTTTTGGGATTGCGGCGAATTTGTAAGTAGTTGTTTTAAACTTCAAGTTCCACACCCACCGGGTGCTCCAATGTTTGTACTATTAGGTAGATTCTTTATTATCTTATTTGGAGACAATCCAATGAGTGCTGCAAAAGCAGTAAACATTATGAGTGCATTATCCAGTGGATTTACTATTCTGTTTTTATTCTGGACAATAACACACTTCGCCAGAAGAATCGTTCATACTGACTCAACGAAAGCCCTTACTACCTCTCAAATCTGGACGATTATGGGTGCAGGTATTGTGGGTGCTTTAGCCTATACATTTAGTGATAGTTTTTGGTATAGTGCTGTTGAAGGTGAGGTATATGCAATGAGTTCTTTCTTTACAGCTTTAGTATTTTGGGCTATTTTAAAATGGGAACATGAAGCCAATGAGAATGGTGCTGACCGCTGGATTGTTTTCATCTTCTTCATGATGGGATTGTCAATTGGTGTTCACCTATTAAACTTATTAACCATTCCTGCAATTGTTATGGTTTATTATTTCCGTAAAAGAGATTCATTTAATTACATATCCATTCGCAAATATTTTTTATATGCTGGTGTAATTGGCGGTATCGTTGGATTTATAGGTGCTTTAATTGCCGCAAATTCAGACGCTACAGACAGAGTTCCAATGGACTCTACAATGGCAGGTTTGGTGATATTAGGAACAGCAATTGCAATTGGTCTATTGTATTTTATTGAAGGTCTTAATAAAACCAAAAAGGAATATTATGGTGGGATGTACATTTTCTTTTTAATTGGTGTTGTAATTACAGGTGCAGTTCAGGTAGGCGTGATTCAATACACCATTAAATTAGCCGGAGCTTTTGACAGATATTTTGTAAATGATTTTCATTTGCCATTCTTCAGTGGTTTTGCATTTTTCTTTGTATTATTAGCCGGTTTAATTTGGTACGGAATAAAAATTGCCACTAAAAAAAGTTTGTATTATTTAAAATTAGGCATCTGGTGTTTTGCATTTATGTTGGTAGGATACAGCACCTATTTTACAACTTTAATTCGTAGTAATGCTGATCCTGCTATTGACATGTATAATGTAGATAATCCAAATAGTTTGGTGGGTTATTTAGGTCGTGATCAATACGGAGATTTCCCAATTGTATATGGTCAAAAATTCACAGCTCGACCAATTGATTCTAAAGAAACTGGCACACGTTACCAGAAAGTAAAAGACAATTATGTAGAAATTGGTAAAGACTTTAAATATTTATATGCAGCCGAAGATAAAATGGTTTTCCCTCGTGTTTGGGACGCAAGTAATGATCAAGGACATGCAGATTATTATGGTAATTTTTTAGCCATTGGTAAAAACAATGATGGTACTTATGACAGAGAACCAACACAATTTGATAATATCCATTTCTTCCTTGGATATCAAATCAACTTTATGTACTTCAGGTATTTTATGTGGAATTTTTCTGGTAAACAAAACGATGTACAAGGAACTTATCAAGGTAACATCAGAGATGGCAACTGGATAACAGGTATTAATTTTATTGATAACTTACGTCTAGGTGAACAAAGTAAATTACCTGAAAGTCTTTCTAAAAATAAAGCGCACAATACTTTTTTCGCACTTCCATTTATTTTAGGAATGATTGGTTTGTTTTATCATTTCAAGAAAAAAGGAAGTGATGGCTTTGTAAATTTTTTATTATTTTTCTTTACAGGATTCGCAATTTTGATTTACTTAAATCAAGCAGGCAATCAACCACGTGAACGTGATTATGCTTATGTAGGTAGCTTTTATGCTTTTGCTGTTTGGATTGGACTTGGTGTTTTGCAAATCAAAGACTGGTTATCAAAATTAATTAACCAAAGCACAGCGGGCATTTTAGCCACATTGGTTTGTTTGTTAGCTGTTCCAACTTTAATGGCGCAACAAGAGTGGGATGACCATGATAGAAGTCAAAAAACATTATCAAGAGATTTGGCAAAGAATTATTTAGAAAGCTGTGCTCCAAATGCAATCTTATTCTCTTTTGGTGATAATGATACTTACCCATTGTGGTATGCACAGGAAGTGGAAGGAATTAGAAAAGATGTTCGTGTTATCAATTATAGTTTATTGGGAATTGATTGGTACATCAATCAGCTTCGTTATAAAATAAATGAAAGTGATGCAATAGATGTAATATGGTCTGCAGAACAAATCGAAGGAAGAAAAAGAGATTACATTCAGTATATTCAAAATCCTAAATTCCCCGATAATGCTTATTACGATTTGTATGATGTAATGAAAAATTATGTAGGAAGTGATAATCCTGAGTTTATGGATAACTCTCGTGGTGAACTAGCTAATTCTTATCCGGTGAAAAAAGTTTCTGTTCCGGTAGATAAAAACTTTGTACTAAAAAATGGAACTGTAAACGCTTCTGATTCGGGAGTCGTAAGTGAGTTGAAATTTGATATACCAAAAAATGCATTACAAAAAAATGATCTTGCAGTATTAAATATTATTGCTGCAAATAAATGGAACAGACCAATTTATTTTACTAATAATTCACCATATCAGATTGGTTTAGGTTTTGAAAAATACTTACGTTCTGATGGTATGAGTTACAGATTGGTTCCAATTGAAAATACAAATATTCCAACAACTACTGAATGGCCGTTTGTAAATACCAATTGGGCTTTGGATAAGTTGACCAACAAATTTGCATTTGGAAATGCAGGTAAAAAAGGTGTTTATTATGATGAAGAAAATAGAAGACATCTTAATTCTATCAGAGAAGCATACGAAGACTTAGCTTTTGATTTGGTAAATCGTAACAGAAAACAAGAAGCAAGAAATATTTTAGAACTGTGTGATAAAAATATTATAGAAGAAAATTTCAGTTATGGTCAGGTAAGCCGTAGCAATCAATACAACAGAAACAGTTTACGTTTCTTATCTGCTTGTTATGCTGCAGAGGCAAAAGATTTAGCTTCAAAAGTTTCAGCTTCATTGAAGAAAGATTTAGAACAACAGCAAAATTACTACGTTTCATTAGGTGGTGGCAAAATGGACAGAGCTGCTTATGATAAGTTAGTTAAAGAATATATTTTCAGATACAACACTGCTCGTACAAGACAAGATCAAATTGCTGCAGATCAAATGTTGGAAAGCAATTTATCTAACACCCAAATGAAAATGATAGATGACATTAGAATGAGCTACAGTTTATTGGCTGAATTGCAACAAATGGAGTCTATGAACAGTGTTGCCAAAGATGCTCCAAAGCCAAATGCATCAACTGATTCGGGAAAAGTAAAATAAAAATTTATTTATTCAAACGATTTCAAAATATCCTGTCGCTGACAGGATATTTTGTTTTATTACTATTTGCAATAAAACAAATTTTTAATCAGCAACTATTCTATTAATAATTTGTTGTTAATTATGATACCATTGAGATATATTTATATCAGCAAATTTTTCA
>CANGTN010000054.1 GCA_947456805.1 Chitinophagaceae bacterium
ACTTGCATTTAAGGTTAAAGTGCTGCCACTACAAACCGGGCTGTTGCTCGTAGCTATTGGCTGAACTGGTGTTTGATTTACCACCACTGCAACACTACCTGGCAATGAGACACAACTATTCAAAGTGGCAGTCACATTATAAGTTCCTGATCCTGCTACTGAAATATTGCTAATGTTTGGGTTTTGTAAAGAACTCGTAAAACTATTTGGACCACTCCAGGCGTAACTAACTCCAGGCGTAGTACTGCTGGCAGTTAGGTTTAATATATTACCACTACAAATTGGTGTATTGGCTGTAGCAGTTGGTGTTGCAGGTTTTGGGTTTATTGTTACAGTAAAGCTTGAGGGAGTGCCATTACAGCCATCTTTTGTAGCAGTAACTGTATAGGTTACAATTGCTGGTACTGAACTGGAGTTGTTTACCAAAACATCACTGATGCTACCCGATCCGGTTGCTGTATTGCCTGAAGCACTGCCAGATGTTACAGAAGAAGTATAGTTGAAAGTAAAAGCACCTTGCCCTGTTGGCGATGCAGCAGGGCTGTAGTTAAATGTTATACCACTGCAAATTGTTTGATTACTTGCATTCGTTATTTTATTTTCTGGTCTGATTGTTATTTTTCTGGTACTGGGAACTACCGGACAAAAATTGCCAGCTGGTGGAGTTGCTGTAAATGTTAGTATTACAGTGCCAGATGCTTTATCACCAGATGAAATATTGTAGGTAGGGTTTGCAGCAGTATTTGAAGGAGAAAAACTGCCTGTTCCACTGGTTGTCCATACTATGGAATAACCGGCCGGACCGGAGGATACCCCTATTAGGTTGATGGTGTTAATGTTGTAACAAACAGTAGTGTCTGTTCCTGCATTGGCAGTTACAGGCTGATTGAATGTGATTTGCTGCGTGGCCGTTGCACTTCCGCAACTGCTGGTAAATAACAGACTTATCGTATAAGTTACATTGTCATTAAACTGAATTTGCGGATATTGTGAACTTGCACTGGTGCCTCCAACAAAATTAAAACTACCACCGGTGATGGTCCAGACATATGTTTCCGGAGAACCTCCAGTGGTATTGAAATTGGGTTTGTGGTTGAGATCCGTCAAAAAGTTGATTGTTTTCGGTGCGCTGCAATAGGTTTTATTTGAAGGAAATGAAACAGTAGGAACACCAATGATGATAACTTTCTTGCTAATGGTTTTATTTCCGCAAACATTATTTGCTGTTAGGTTAACTAAATATCTGCCGGGGCCACTTGGTGTAAGAAAATTAAAATTGGGTTCCGGAGCAGTATTACTTGAAATAGTATAAATTACCCCTGAAGGAATAGTTGATCCAGGAGTAGACTCATAGGAAACGGACCAGGTATATGAATTAGGACCACAAAGTACAGCAGGAGTTAAATTACTGATGCCAAAACTCTTTGGTGCACAAGCCACAATAGAATCTTTTAAAACTCCCCCGTCATTGAATGAAAAATTTGCAGAGGTAATACTTGGCTGAACACAAATAGTTTTTGTTATTGTCACTATTTCACAAGATCCATTATCTACGGATAATTTTATCTCGTAAGTTCCAGCAGCAGTAAACGTCCAACTTAAGTTTGGAGGAATTGATACAAAACCTGATTGAGAGACTTGATTTCCGTTTATATACCAGGTATAATATGCTGAAGCTACACAACCGGCACCTAATTGAGCCGTTCCAGCATCGCTTGTATTCGTGAAAAGAACATTTGTATTAACACAGACAGGTGTGATGAATGTAAAATCAGGAGTTGGCTTTTTAAAAATTTTTGCCCTTGTAGTTACAACCGGTTGTTCACAATTTTGAAGTGTTTGATTTGTAGAACTGGTAGAGTAAAATGTATTAATTAAAGATGTTGTTACAACGAATGAAATACTACTTTGAGAACAAGATGTATTGATGTAAGGGTGTCGAATTGTACCAATAGATGATAACAACTGGCAATGTTTAAAGGTATCTACAGGAGTGCCGTCTCCCCAGTCAATTCTGTATTTTTGAAGTGGGAAATTATCTCCGATACCATTTGTTGAATCAGTATTGATAATAAAGTTCAAGGTATCAGGTAAACAGCCCACCTGTTCTCCATCAGTTGTTAGAGTAAGTCGGTTAGGTGAGTTAATAATATTGTAGGCTTTTGAACTAAGAATACCACCAGTGCTTGCTTTGATGATATAGGTATAATAGTTTCTTGCTAGTGTAATGTTTGTCTGATTGTTAGTAAATACCGGGTTGGTGACTACACCGGTTTTTTCATTAATTAAATAGGAACTTACTGAAGCTCCAGAAGTGGATTGGTTTACAATACCGATTATATTAGTTGTTGATCCGGGGGTACACCAACCAAAATACAACTGGTCACTCAAAATCCTGGAGGGAGATGAGGCATCAACTTTAGCCAATAAAGTGTTTGAAGATGCTACTACTTGTATGTTGGAGGTGGTTGGTGAGGAAACAACTGCAGGAATTGTGGATTCTACCCTCAGTTGATAATTACCTGGTTGTAATGTAGAAGGAATAGTTCCATTAATGAAGGTTGTGAAATAGTTATTAAAAGATCCAATCAATTGTTTGGTTGCAAAACCATCATTGGAAATATATAACTGAAAAGAATTCCCATCTGCGAAGCAACCACTCACTTTAAAAGGTACCGCAATAGTTGAATTTTGTCCATATGATCCCACCTGAAAATTAGTGTTATCTATAGTAATGCTCTGCCCCCATCCAATAAACCCTGTTAACAATAGTAAAAGTAAGAAGTAAGCTCTTTTAACAATTATATTTTTTAGAAAAATATTTTTCATAGTTCAGGGGGTTGTGGTATAAAATAGAAATCAAATAAACTCTATAGTCTAGAATAAATAGGGAGAGTAAAAATAATAAAATAAACAATATAGTAATGAATATTATAAAAACTAAGATGGTATTATAAATGCCTAATTTGAAATTTAGTTGATAATTTTCTTAACTTCCTAAGTGCTGATATCTCCCAAAATTACCATGCAATCCCTTTATAAATTATTAGTTTTTCCGCCATATTAGGACTTAGATGAATGGTAGCCTTATGCTTAATTTTTTTAAAGATTGATAATTATCCTCTGAATCTTATCCTACAAATACAATGCCGTCTTAGAGAGTCCAATCCCAAATTATTATTTATTTACTACTAATATATGAAGGTATAACCAAAAATTAAAAATCGCAAATAGTTGATTTACAATTACTTACGATTTAACTGGGTGGAATCGAAGTGAACACTTTTAATCGATTTCAATACAACCCTCAAAACACCGAAAATATTCAAAAACAACATCTCCTCTTTTTTGTTTTTGAGTATGTTTTTGAGAATGATGAATGGGTTTTGTTATTACATAGTTTGCCCTTTCCTTAGCTATTTTGAAAATAACTTAACGACTGCATAACTGTATTCAAAAGTAAGAATTGGTTTAAAGTGAATATTGAAACTCTCAAATTGAATGAATTAATGTGGCAATTTTTCTCTGAAAAAACCATACACCCAAGTACCAAAAATGGCAAAAAATAATGTTACAATCATAACTGTGATACCAGAGCCTATTTGGGCAAAAATTGGACCAGGACAAGCTCCAGTAATTGCCCAACCAAATCCAAATAAAAGCCCGCCAATTATTTGCCCTTTATTGAATTTTTTATTGTGAAACTCTACTTTTTCGCCATAAATCGTTTTGATATTAAATTTTTTAATTATCAGTATTGAAATAATACCTACCACAACTGCACTGCCGATTACACCATACATATGAAACGATTGAAAACGAAACATTTCTTGTATGCGATACCAACTAATTATTTCGGCTTTTATAAAAACAACTCCAAATAATAGCCCCACAAAAAGGTATTTTAAATTGTGATACCATCTGTGTTGTAAGTGGCTCTCATTGATACATATAGTATCTAATGAACGTACTTCAAAATCTGTATTTGAATTAGTATTTTGCATTTTATTTTTTATTACAATGAAAGTATAAGAGGCAGTATAAAATTTGCCATAATAAAACCACCAACCATAAAACAACAAGTTGCTATTAGTGATGGCAATTGTAAGTTTGACAATCCAGAAATTGCGTGGCCACTGGTACAGCCTCCGGCATAGCGTGAACCAAAGCCTACTAAAAAACCGCCTAAAGCAAACAATAAAAAACCTTTTAAAGAGAAAAGTATTTGCCAAGAAAATAGTTGCTCAGGTAACATACCACTAATATTAGTGATACCATAACCTGCTAATTCAGTTGCAAGTTTAGAATTAATTTGAATGGGGTTTGAGTTGGATAATAAGTTGAAAGCTATTATTCCACCAATGATAATACCTATTGCAAAATAGAAATTCCAAATTTCTTTTTTCCAATCGTATTTAAAAAACTTAACGTTTGCTGGTAAACAAGCAGCACAAACGTGCCTTAGGTTGGCACTAATGCCAAATGTTTTATTTCCCAATAGCATCAAAGTTGGAACTGTAAGCCCTATTAATGGACCTGCTACATACCAAGCCCAAGGTTGTTTGATAAATTCTATTATATTCATTTTTTGTTTTACGAATTTAATTTTTTAATAAAATATTTTGCATCATACGCTATTTCGTTTTGCAAATCTTGTTGCAAAATTTTATCCTTACTTACTATTAAAACTTCTGCATAATTTGTACTCATACTAACATTTACAACATTGGGTAATACTGCAAATTTTTGCGAAACTTTATTCATACAGTCATTACAAGTAATTCCTTCAAAGCCATACAAATCTACTATTACAGCATTATTTTTTTTGAATTCTACAAACAACTCTGTATTGGTACGTGGCAGGGCTGAATTATTGCAAATATCAAATTGTTTATAAATAAAGGCATTTTTAAATAATGCTTCATATTCTTTTTTACTTCCTCCAAATGGTGGGTTTACTTCAAAAGTTCTGTTGAACAAAAGCCCAACCATTATTCCATCATTTTTTAAAAGTTTGTGCATTTTATATACATATTTTTGGCGAAGCGTTGGGGGCAATGCACAAAAAAATGTTTGCTCAATTATTAAATCGTATTTGCCATTGTGTTCAAAAAAATCGCCAAGTATTACATTTATATTTTTGCTAGATGAAAACTTTTGTTGCAATTTTTTTACTAATGTTGGTGCAATATCAATTACAGTAATATCTGTAAAGCCCTGCTGTAAAAGGTATTCAGCTTCATAAGTGTTGCCACAGCCTGGTATTAAAATGCTGATGTTATTATTTTGTAAAGTATTAATATAGTTTTTTATTGGTGGTGAAACCTCACCTAAATCCCAACCAATTGCATTGCTTTGATATTGGTTATCCCAATAGGTTTTATCTAATGGTCGTTCGCAAGAATTAACACAACATTGTATTTCTTCCATAAATTTATTTTTTATTTTAAAAGTATTGTTGCTACAATACCTAACACTATTGACGCTGTACCATTTATTGTTTTTGTAAAATACAAAATAGCTATTACTATGGCTGCTACAACGGTTTACTTTTTATTTTTTTTGAAAAGACTAAAAACTAATGCCCCCATAAAAGCACCATATAAAGTACTGTTTACTGGTTTGGAAGTAATGGCACAAGTGCCAGATGCACAACCAACTTGTTGCCAATAAAAGTAACCTGCAATACCACCAATAGTAGCACCCAATAAATGAAGTCTATTATTATTAAACCACTTCTTCATATTTTATTTCTTTTTTATTGTTTTCCGATAATTTGGTAGAAGTGTAACACCCACCTGCACCACAAGAGCCAATATTAAACAGTGCTAACCCTGCAAATAATAACCCAACTATTGTCATTTGCCAATCTTTAGAGTAAATGCTTTCAAATATGATAATAACACCAAGAATCAATCTTAGTATTCTAAAGAAATTCCAATTATTGAAAATTGTGCTTTTCATTTTTTGTTTACTTAATTTCTTACAAATTGGTTTACATTTTGCCAAGTACCGCCATTGGTTACATTGTTAAAACCATTTTGTTGAAGTATAGATAGTGCTTGATTGCTACGATTACCACTTCTACAAAAAACAATGATGTGTTTTTTATTTTTGAATTTGTCAAGTTGTCTTTGTACTTGATCTAAAGGTATATTTATTGCACCCTTCACGCTACCTTCCGCAAACTCTTGTTGGGTTCGCACATCAACTAAAAAAGCATTATCGTTAATGACTTTTTCAAGGGTTTCATTTTTATTTTGAATGAATAAATTTTTTAATGTTTTTAACATAGTAATTAATTTGCTTTTGATAATTTAGATTGACAAACAAAGTCTGTTTTAGGTATAGATGTTTCAGCAATTGCTTTAAAACCACCTTCAATTTCAGTAAAATGTCTATAGCCTCTTGCTTGTAAAATACTTGCTGCTATCATACTTCTATAACCACCTGCACAGTGCAAGAAAAAGTGTTCATTGGGATTTATGTCTTTAATCCAATCGTTAATTTCGGCTAAAGGTCTGCTGTATGCATCTTCAACGTGTTCGGCTGCATATTCAGTTTGTTTGCGAACATCAATTACTTTGCTTTCTGCTGTACCAAATTTGAATTTACTGGCAAAGTCTTGAGCAGATATTCTTTCAACAATATCAATATCTTTTCCAGCAGTTCTCCAAGCATCAAAGCCCCCTTGTAAATGACCAATAATATTATCGAAGCCAACTCTTGAAAGCCTTGTAACAGTTTCTTCTTCTAGACCCAATTCTGTTACTAAAATAATGGCTTGTTTTACATCGCCGACCAATGCACCTACCCAAGGTGCAAAATCGCCTTGAATGCCTATGTTTATTGATTGTGGAACAAATCCTTTGTAAAAATCAGTATTATTACGAGTGTCCAAAATTAATGCTCCAGTTTCTTCTGCTGCTACTTCAAACTCTGCTACTGTTAAGGACCTCATTCCATTATTAAAAACTGTGTCAAAACTTTCATACCCTTTCTTATTCATAGCTACGTTTGCACCAAAATACATTGGTGGCGGTAGTAACCCATCGGTAACTTCTTTTACAAATTCAGCTTCGGTCATATCGGCTCTTAAAGCATAATTTAATTGTTTTTGTATACCAATAGTTGATGTAGTTTCTTTACTCATATTTTTACCACAAGCACTACCTGCACCGTGTGCTGGATAAACAATTACATCATCTGGCAAAGTCATTACTTTATCTCTTAAAGAATGGTATAAGATAGCTGCTAATTGCTCTTGTGTCATTGATGCAGCTTTTTGTGCAAGGTCTGGTCTGCCGACATCACCGATAAACAAAGTGTCGCCACTAAATAAAGAATGTTCAATTCCATTTTCATCTATTAGCAAAAAGCAAGTGCTTTCCATTGTGTGTCCAGGTGTGTGTAGCACTTTAATTTTTACATTGCCTAACTCAAATACTTGCCCATCATTTGCAGAAATACATTCAAACTCACAAGCTGCATTTGGGCCATAAACGATGGGTGCAGTTGTTTGGTTGCTAAGGTCAAGATGCCCACTTACAAAATCAGCGTGAAAGTGAGTTTCAAAGATGTATTTGAGTTTTACATTGTCTCTTTCTAATCTGTCTAAATAAGGTTTTGTTTCACGAAGAGGGTCTATTATGGCAGCTTCGCCATTGCTTGTAATGTAATAAGCACCCTGTGCTAAACATCCTGTATAAATTTGTTCTATTTGCATTGAATTTTGTTTTAGATGGCAAAAATGCGATGCTAAAAAAGAATAGTCGGTAACATTTGTTACATAAGCAATTATAATAAAATACTTGAGTTGAATAGATATTGATTTCTATAGGTTAAGGTATTACCATTTGCCTGTATTGTATATTGATAACCTATGTTAAACTCTATTTTATGAAGTTGTAGCTGCAATAAATTTTGTATTCTATTTTGGTCGAATAATGTTTGTGATTGTTGTGTTTTAATAAAAAACTCATTTGAAAATTGATAATTTAAGTTGCAATTTTTATTCATTTTTTTTACTAAAAAATTAATGTTATTTAGTAATCTATATCTGTACTGATTAATACTATTTGGCGAGTCGTAGTTAATTACCCTTTCTTCAATAAATATTCGATTATTTTGCTTGCTGTTTTTCCAATTAAAAATTTTTGCAAGTCCAATAGCCACTCTCAACTCATTTGTATTATTTAAAGTGCCATTTGTGTTATTTATATCTTCATTAATGAAATATGCGATAGGGGCTGCTGTGATAGAATAGTTGTTTTTTAATTTGTAGTTTAACCAAAGTCTTATTGACCTTGTATATGGTGCATCAAAAATATTTTTACTTGTAGTTAGATAGTTGGATTGTTGTCTAAATTGTAAATCAGAAGCAAAGGAAAGTTTATTATTTATTTTTTTTGAAACAGTTAGTTTACTCCAAAATTCATTGTGCGTTTGTGCGTTGCTTACATACAAAATAAGTATGCAAACAGTTATAGTCAATAGTGCTTTCATTTAAAAAAATATTTCTTTAGCAATAATATAAATGCCAGCAACTAATACAAACCAACCGAATGCAGGTTTCAATTTATTTCCATCAACTTTTTTTGATAAATAAGTGCCAATAAAAATTCCAATAATTGCTATAACCGAGAACAATATTAAAAATTGAAAATTGAGATGAACATTGTTTATAAGGTCTCCAATGAAGCCTATCATTGCATTAACTGCTATGATAAAAAGGGATGTACCAATAGCTTGTTTCATTGGCAGAGCTGCAAAAAATATTAGAGCAGGAATTATTAAAAAGCCACCACCAGCACCTAAAAATCCAGTAACAATACCTACCATAAACCCAACAAATGCAAGTTTGTTTTTACTGGGTATATTTAGTTTAGTTTCATTTTTTTTATTCCTTATCATTGATATGGATGCAGCAATCATTAATGCTGCAAATACAATCATCAATAAAATATTTTTTGTAATTACAACCTTATTAAAACTAAAAATTACATTAGGAATTTGTGGTAAAATAAATTTTCTGGTAAGCAGTATACTTACAATTGATGGGATACCAAAAACAATTGCAGTATTGAGGTTTAGATTATTTAACTTATAATGTTTTATTGAACCTATAAGTGCAGAGATGCCTACAATGAATAGCGAATAGCTTGTTGCAAGTTGTGGGTTAAAATGGAAAATATATACCAATATTGGCATAGCCAATATTGAGCCACCACCACCAATTAAACCCAATGAAATGCCTACGAAAAGTGCTAAAAAATAACCAAGTAATTCCATAACTAAAATTTACTCGGCAAAAATGTGGTCTTAAAATCTGCTACATTGTAACATTTATCACAGACTACTTTAATAATTCTATATGACTACGATGTAATTTAACAAACCCTCTTTGTTCCATCTTTTTTAATAGCCTTGATATTACCTCTCTTGTTGAACTTAGGTCGTTAGCAATTTCTTGATGTGAAATTTGAATGTCGTTTGTTTGATTTGTTCTTGCATTGCGTTTTAAATAGAATTCTAATCTTTCATCCATACTTCTAAAAGCTATACTGTCAATAACTATTAGTACTTCTTCAAACCTACTTCTGTATGTATCTATGACAAATTCATACCAACTTCTATGTTCTGTCATCCACTTATCCATTAGCTGTAAAGGCACCATAATAAGTTCTGCATCCTCTACAACCTTTGCCATTATCTGACTTTTTTCACTTTTAGTAGCACAAATCATAGAAATAGCACAAGCTTGTCCTGGTAATAAGTAATACATAAAAAACTCTTTGCCCTCATCGTCTTCTCTATAAATTTTTATTTTACCTTGTGTTACTAAAACAGTGTTTCTTATATACTGTCCTGTACGCATTAAAACAGTACCAGCTTGTGCCTCTACAATTGTTGAATGCTCCAAGATGTTTTTCAAAAGACTACTATCAAAATTTGGAAAAAGTGTTTGTGTTGATATTTTATTAACCATACTTTAAATTAGTTTACAAACATATCAAAATCGAGGTAACACTTTCTAAAGATTTCATTATGCAAGACTTATTATCGGTCCTTTATTGAATTTACCAACCCTTAGGTTTTCTGCCATCCAAATTTAAGAGCCGATTTTTATACTATTAAAGTTATTCCATGATTGATCTCGATTAAAACTCCCACAACTACTTAAGATTTTACGGGGTGGAGCCGAAGTATAACCTCTTTTTACTTTTTATATTTGTATTCTATTTATACCTCATCTCTGAAAACTGTACCAGTCTGTCTTGAAATTTGAGAGAGCCTATTGCTATATAAATTAAATTTTTAATAAAATCGCCAATTGAAATTAGATTTTTATCTCTTAAAAAATTGCGGGCTAAATGCGGGCTAACCCTAAAATAAAAAATTGTAAGTAATTGATTTGCAACTACTTACAATTTTACGGGGTGGAGCCGAAGGGAGTCGAACCCTTGTCCAAACAAATTCGCCATAAGCTTTCTACATGCTTATTTCATTATTCATTTTCGTTGTTGTGCAGGAAATGAACAAACCAATACAACACTTAGCTGGATAGTCTTATGACGCAGGCACAGCCTATTGCATCAGCAGCTTTTATTTGGTTTGAGTCGGCGGCGGCACCTGGTAAAAAGCAAACCTGTGCGGCGGCCCAAATGGTTACTTAATCACTGATTAAGCAGCCATGGCATACTGAGTATTGCCATTTGAGTTTTGAATATTCAGATTAAAGTGCTAATTATACAACGCACTGCATGCTTACACCTACAAAGAACTTTGCTGTCAAAACCAATACGGCCCCGTATTTTAATAAAGTTACTACTAATTGTTGTTAATGCTTGTTTAAAGATGGAAGTGAAAAACAAGCTACAAATAATTATCGTCAATTTTTTAGCTGCTAACGCTTATTCCATCTTTTGAAATAAATAATTAAAAGTTTGCTTCATTCCTCGCAATGACGCTAAATTCTTCAACCTTTTCAACCCTTTGAACTTTTTAAACTAAACAACTATCTAAAAAACCTCATGAAATCCAATCCTAATGCATACACCATTAACCCTAGTAATAATACCATTCCTGCAGTTTGTGCATATTCCATAAACTTATCACTTGGCTTTTTACCAGTAATTATCTCATACACACAAAACAAAGCATGCCCTCCATCCAATGCAGGAATAGGTAATACATTCATAAAGGCTAAAATAATGGAAAATAAAGCTGTTAAAGTCCAGAAGCTTTGCCAATCCCACACTTTGCTATAAACACTTCCAATGCTTAAAACGCTGCCTAAACTATCATTGGGATTTGCCTTGCCATTAAACAATTGCTTGATACCTGTAATATAGCGTCCAAGGCTTGACCAACACTGGTTATATCCCGCGGGAATTGCTTCAAAAAAACTGTATTTTTTTGTTTCAATAATAAAGCCAAGTTTTCTGAAATCGCCTTGAATGGCAACACCAATTTTACCATCATTATTCAATTCAACAGGTACTTTTAGAGTATCATTATTTCTTAGCAATGACAAGTTAATCGTTTTTCTTGCTTTTCCTTTTACGGCAGCAACATAATCATTATGATAAGGTGTAGCAATGCTATCAACCCCAATAACTTGATCTCCAACTTTTACACCTGCATGTTCTGCAGTAGATAATTTATCAAAACCTGCAACAAAAAAAGGCGTTCTAACATGAACAAAATTTTCTCCTTTTGTTTTATTCAATGCTTTTACAAAATCTGAAGGAACAGCAATTTGTTGTTCAACTCCATTTCTAAGAATCGTAATATTTTTTGCATCAGTTAAAATAAATTCTCCTGCAATTTTGATGGTATTTTTTACTTCTTTGTCATTAACTTTCGTAATCACATCGCCATCCTGCAAGCCTATTGATTTTCCTAAACTGTCTGCAACAATTCCATACTTTAAATTTTTGGCAGGCAGATACTCCTCTCCCCAAACCCACATGATACCAATAAAAATAACTATCGCCAATAATACATTAACCGTAACCCCACCAAGCATTACAATCAATCTTTGCCAGGCAGGCTTTGCCCTGAATTCATCTTCTTTTGGAGGAAGTTTCATTTGTTCTTTATCCATACTTTCATCTAC
The DNA here is from genome assembly GCA_947456805.1 of Chitinophagaceae bacterium. Taxonomy (GTDB): domain Bacteria; phylum Bacteroidota; class Bacteroidia; order Chitinophagales; family Chitinophagaceae; genus UBA1930. The sequence continues at coordinate 12,122 of CANGTN010000054.1, forward strand.
CATGCCAGCAATTTTCACATAA
>CANGTN010000055.1 GCA_947456805.1 Chitinophagaceae bacterium
ACACCAGCAACTAGTTTATTGATATATAATACAGCTACTACTAGTGATGTTGTTCCAGGATATTATTATAATTCAGGAACAAGTGGTTCACCAGTTTGGATTCGATTAAATACAAGTTCATTAGTAACAGGTGCTAATTCAGGTGAAACCATAAGATGGAATAGTTCCACCTCGCAATGGCAGATTACTGGTACTTCTGCTTTAGGATTGGGAAATGGGGCTGGTCAAACATCGCAGGGCAATAGTGCAGTAGCATTAGGAAATGGTGCTGGAAATTCTAATCAGGGCTCTATAGCAGTTGCATTAGGAGGATATGCTGGAAATATGTTTCAGGGAGATCGTGCAGTTGCATTAGGATCTGGTGCTGGATATCAGTTTCAATCACCAAATGCAATTGCATTAGGATATGGGGCTGGTGAAGCATTTCAGGGCAATAGTGCAATTGCATTAGGAAATGGTGCTGGAAGTTCTAATCAGGGAGCTAATGCAATTGCAATAGGAAATAATGCCGGATTTAGTAGTCAAGCTTCAAATAGTATTGTTTTAAATGCTAGTGGAAATCAATTAAATGCAGCAAATTCTGGATTTTTTGTAAAACCAATGCGTGGTACTGCAGCAGCAACAGCTATGTATTACAATCCTGCTACTTTCGAAATAACATATCTCACAAGCGATGCTCGATTAAAACGAAATATTTTAACTATCGAAGATGGGTTAAATTCTGTAAAAAAGCTCAATCCGGTATCATATGAATATCGTGAGAGCATTAGCGATTCTGTTTATGTTGGATCTTCAATTGGTTTTCTAGCTCAAGAATTAAAACTAGTTGTTCCAAATGCAGTAAGCCTGATACCTGGGCCTGATTCACTTCATGCGGTCGATCTTTCGGCCATCATTCCTATTCTTGTTAGCGCCGTTAAAGAGTTGGAACATAAAAACGAAAAACTACAAACCAGGCTTTCAGAACTAGAGAAATATCAACCTAGAAATAGGCGAAAGAATAGACGATAGTATTACAAAATTCTTATTTAGTTACAAAAAGACACTATAGCCTAATCTCTCATGCATAATAAAAAAACAGAATTTGGGGATTCAATTGTCTTTGATAATAAGGTAAATTGTTTTGGACGTTCTTTCCTTTTGTTGGATTTGTTATCTAGAAATGTATGCAAATTGTATGCAAATAAAAAAAGGCTTTATAAGTGTTACCTTTATAAAGCCTTAATTATCAGTGTGGGAGTTGACGGGGTCGAACCGCCGACCCTCTGCTTGTAAGGCAGATGCTCTAAACCAACTGAGCTAAACTCCCTTTCCTTATTGGGATTGCAAAAATAGGGGCTTCGATACATTAGACAAAAATATTTTTTACTTTTTTAATTGAAATTTTGAATTCAAGTTGGAATTGTACGTAAAACCACGAAATAAAATTTAAAAAATGAGGTCTCAAACTGAAATTATTATTGCAACTCAGTTTATTATTGAATGTACAGTTATTACTTTTGCAATATGCCGAGTTGGAACAATCAAATTGAATACTCAGAAAAATCTGATGTAGCTATTTTAGAATCTACTTCCTTGCCATTTTCATTAATTGTATGGAATGATGAGGTCAACACATTCGATTGGGTGATACGAACCCTTGTAGAAGTTTGTGATCATTCAGAAGAACAAGCAGAACAATGCGCAATGTTGATTCACTTCAAAGGAAAATATGCAGTAAAAAATGGCGATTACGACACTTTAAAACCAATGTGCAATAGCATTACGGAGCGTGGTATCGGTGCCACAATAGAAGAAACTGTTGGTGGTTAAAAAAACAATTTCTCTCCTACTATAAACAACAATAGTGCTTCACATACTTACTGAAAAATTATGGTTTCCTCCGGCTGAAGATGCAATGTCTGATGGCCTCTTGGCAATGGGAGGCGATTTAAGTACAGAACGATTATTATTGGCATATAAAAGTGGTATTTTTCCATGGTACGATAATGACTTGCCTTTGTGGTGGCATCCAAATCCCCGTTTTATTTTATTTCCAAATGAAATAATTGTCAGCAAAAGCATGAAGCAATTAATCAAACAAAAAGCGTATCAGCTTAGAACGAATACTGCATTTGAATCAGTCATTAATAATTGCAAAACCATTATCAGAAAAGATCAAGATGGTACATGGATCAATGAAGATGTAAAAAAAGCCTATTGTCAATTACACAAAATGGGTGTTGCACACAGTGCAGAAGTTTGGAGCAATGGAGAACTTGTAGGAGGCTTGTATGGTATACGTTTGGGTAAAATTTTCTTTGGAGAAAGTATGTTTAGCAACCAAAGCAATGCCAGCAAATATGCATTTATTCAGTATGTAGAAATATTAAAAAAGGAAGGAGTTGTTCTGATAGATTGCCAGGTGTACACATCACATTTAGAAAGCCTAGGAGCCAAAATGATTACAAGAAATGAGTTTATGGAAATACTGAAAACCAATATTGAATAATAATTACACTACTTTTTTAACCCATTCTAATCATCGTATCTTCTCTTTTTTTCTTCCTTGTATTCCAACTGTTCCAATAAAGATTCTGCTGTGGGGTTTTTTGTAACTGCAACTGCAACTTGAAACAATGCAATGAATAAACCAATTGAGGTAAGTAACTCTCCCCATGTAACCCAGTAACCCCAAAAATTGTAAACCTTCGCCAATTCAGGATGCCTTGGATGATAAATTATTTCTACTGATTTATTCTCCGTTAAACTTCTGAAAATATAACCCGCATCGACAGCATATTCTTTTTTGTTAACTTCAAAAACAGCCTTCGGAACTTTTTGTTGCGTTGCGCTGTCTAAACGATAATGAATAGTTGCACCAAGTGTTTCACCATCAAAATAATCGGGTTCTCTGCTATAGAATATATACAACGAAAAGCAAACTAAGTATAAAAAAATTAACCCTTTGTACATACTGCGAAATTAATCTTTGGTATATAAATACAAGCAGTTAATTGAAATAGTCAGAAATTAAAATCACTTAATTATAAATTTCAGATTTGAACAAACTAAAATGATTGTGTGTTTAAACAATTGGCGTGTGTATATTGTGAATATTTGAAACTAGACAGATTGTATTTTAAACTTTTAACGCGAAAATTATGGCAACAGTACTGATAACAGGAGGAACGGGATTAGTGGGCAAAAGACTTACGGAAATGTTGGTTTCAAAAGGATATGAAGTAATTATTGTAACCAGAAAAATTCCTTTAAATACTCAAAATAACATTCAATATGCATTGTGGAATGTAGAAGTTGGGCAAATAGATTTGGATGCCGTTAAAAAATCGGATTACATTATTCATTTAGCAGGTGCCGGCGTTGCAGATAAGCGATGGACGAATAAACGAAAAAAAGAAATCGTTGACAGTAGAATTAAAAGCAGTGAATTATTAGTGAATGCTTTACGAACAAATGAAAATAAAATCAAAGCGGTTATTAGTGCGAGTGCTATTGGCTGGTACGGGCCGGATCCTTCAACACATGAAAACGGATTTGATGAAAACGATGTACCTGAAAATGATTTTTTGGGAAACACCTGTAAACTTTGGGAAAAAAGCATTGAGCCAACAACCCTGCTAGGTAAGCGTTTGGTAATTTTAAGAACCGGAATTGTACTTAGTAAATATGGTGGTGCGTTGAAAGAATTTTTAACACCTTTGAAATTTGGTATCGCTGCAATTTTGGGCAATGGCAAACAAAGAATCAGCTGGATAGATATTGATGATCTTTGTGCCATGTATATCAGTGCTATGGAAAACAATCATTGGCATGGCAGCTACAATGCAGTAGCACCAAACCCTGTAAGCAATAAGCAATTGACACTTACGTTGGCAAAAAAATTAAGAGGAAACTTTTTTATTCCTGTCTTTGTACCAGGATTTATTCTAAACTTTATACTTGGTGAAATGAGCATTGAAGTAATTAAAAGTTGTACTGTTAGTGCAGAAAAAATAAAAAATGTAGGATGCAAATTTTTGTACCCTACAATTGAAAGTTCATTGGATCATTTATTGAAAAAATAATTTACAAATCTTCCTTCTCAAATTTTCGAACAGCTAAAAAGCAAAATATTGAGATGTAAAGTAAACTGAGCAATAATAACACATAAGTATTCGGGGCATCTTTAAATAACATATTCCCACCAAAAGGCATTGGCACTAACATATCTGTAACCTGCAATGGCATGTAATAAAAAAAGTAATGCCCTTTTAAAATATTGTTATCTACAATACCACCAACTAATTGTTCAAATATTAAACCGTACATAAAGAAAATAGTAATCGCTAATCCACTCCTTCTAAGTAATACAGCCAATATCATTGCAAAAAATAAATAACAAGTACTTTGTACAAAACTGTAGCCAATAAATTCAATTCCTTCCAAAGAAAATTTTCCGCTTATCGCAGCACCAAAGCCCCATGAATTGAGGGTTACAAACACAGTAGTAATTGCACTTAACATTAATCCCATTAAAATTTTACCTGTTACAAACTGCCTGCGACTTGATCCGTCAATGATATTTTGACGATGTGTTTTAAAAGTATATTCATTAGAGATAATCAAAATCATCAGCATCCCGGGGAAATACAATAACCAACTGCTTATCCAGGCAATTGTCTGGTACACTTTTGGAAAGCTGTAAGGAAATATATCAAGTGGTACATTTTTTTTAAATTCAATTTGAAACTGATAGGCTATGTAATTTACACTGAATAAACCTAGAACATACAAGCCTAAAAAAATCCAAAAGGCTTTATAGTTTTTTACTTTCAGCCATTCAATATGTAAGAGTTTTACCATAAAATAAATTTGTAGAGATCGTTTTATTATGAATAGACAATATCAACTAATGGACCTGTAAGCCTTTAGTTATTAGTTAGTTCAAAAAATTTGGATTCCAAACTTTTCTTTTTCAATTGCAAGTGATTTAATACAATTCCATGATTGAAACAATGCTGGTTAACTTCAGCCAAATTTGCTTTCCCCATTGAAAAAAACAATTGAAAATTATTTCCTACTTGTTTCAATGTGCTGAAATGACCGCCCAGTTGCAGTAAAACAGATTCAAGATTTGTAATATCATCCGCACTCACTTCGACAATATCTTCATTAACCAACACATCATCTACAGCACCTGCTGTGATTAACTTTCCTTTTTTTAAGATGGCAACATGTGTACAAACTTTTTCTACTTCATCTAATAAATGGCTTGCCATAATAATAGTCTTTCCTTCTTGTGCTAACCTCAAAATCAAAGTTCTAATTTCTGCAATACCTTCAGGATCTAAACCATTGGTAGGTTCATCAAATACCAACAGATCAGGATTGCCCAACAAACAACTTGCAATTGCGAGTCTTTGTTTCATTCCTAAGCTGTAAGTACTGAATTTACTATCTTTTCGATGCGCAAGATTTACTTTTTCCAAAGCAGCATTAATATCATTTTTTCCTCTGCCTTTTATTGCAGCAGCAATTTCTAAATTTTTTTGGGCAGATAAATAATGATAAAAATTGGGTGTCTCTAACAATGTTCCAATATTTTTTCTGGTATCGGCAGTAGGCATCTTTCCTGAAAATTGAAACGAACCACTTGTTTGTTTTAAAATATCCATTACAATGCCCAATGTGGTTGTTTTACCACTTCCATTAGGACCTAACAAACCAAATACTGAGCCAGAAGGTACATCAAAACTTACTTCATCTAATGCGGTAATATTTCCATATTTTTTTGTCAGCTTGTTGATTGATAAAACAGGTAAACTCATTTTTATTATTTAATACGGTAAATATATGAATAAATTAAAACCTAATTTCTTAAAGGCTTACCGCTTTTTAACACACTTTGAATTCTTTCTAAAGTTTTTCTTTCACCACACAAGCTCAAAAATGCTTCACGTTCTAGATCCAATAAATATTGTTCGTTTACCAATTGAGGTTCACTTAAATCTCCGCCACACATTACATAAGCCAATTTACGTGCTACCAATGCATCATGATCTGTTGCATAATTTCCACGCCACATACCGTTGATACCTGCCAACATTGCTCCCAAGCCCATTCGTCCCAATACTTTGATATCTTTTCTTTGCTGAGGCATTGTGTAACCTGCATCAAAAATTTCAATTACACTTTTCTTTGCTTCGGCAATTCTTCTTCCCTGATTCATTACAATTTGATCATGCCCCTTTCTTAATATTCCCATATCAAATGCTTCATGTGAAGATGTTGCAACTTTTGCAGTAGCAATAGCAAAAAACCGGTCTTTCAATGTATTTGTTTCAGGTTCATCATTGTGTAGTTCATCGCTGGCACGCAACACAAATTCTTTTGTTCCTCCACCACCGGGAATTAATCCTACCCCCAATTCTACCAATCCAATATATGTTTCAGCAGCTGCACAAACTTTATCGGCATGTAAATTCATTTCACAACCACCTCCCAATGTTAATCCATGTGGTGCAGTAACAACAGGCACAGCAGAATATCTTAAACGCATCATTGAATTTTGAAAATAACGAATGGCAAAATCCAATTCATCATATTCTTGTTCAATCGCATACATAAATATCATTCCAACATTAGCACCTGCACTAAAATTTGGACCATCATTAGCAATAACCAACCCTTTAAATTTCTCTTCTGCAATTCCAATTGCTTTGTTAACGCCTTCTAAAACTTCGCTGCCAATGCTATTCATTTTTGTACTCCATTCCAAACCTGCAACACCATCACCAATATCATACAATCTGCAAGCTGCATTTTTCCAAAGCAGTTTATCGGTGTTGTGATTTAATACAATAAATGCATCTCCACCGGGTAATGTTTTGTATGATTTTGTGGGTACATCATAATACATTCTTTTGCCAGATTCGACTTTATAAAAAGTTTTGCAGCCTGCTTCCAACATTTCTGTAATCCATCCGGCAACTTTATATCCGGCATCCAGCATCTTTTTCACAGTAGCTTCTACATCCAACACATCCCAACTTTCAAATGCACCAATTTCCCAGCCAAAACCCGCCATCATTGCATCATCTACTCTATAAATTTCATCACTTATTTCGGGAATTCTATGAGAAATATAGGAGAACAAAGAATAATGAAATTGACGGTAAAAATCTCCTGCTTTATCTGTACCAACACTTAATGCTTTTAACCTTGTTTTTAAATCATCTATTGGTTTTGCAGTTTCAAGGGTAGCAAATTTTGGTTTCAATCTTGCACCATATTCCATGTTTTGCAAATTCAACGTAAGAATTTCTTTGCCTTCTGCAGATTTTATTTTCTTGAAAAATCCTTGTCCTGTTTTATCACCCAACCAATTATTATCTAGCAATTTTTCTAACCAGGATGGAATAGTGAAAATAGAAAGTGCTTCATCAGTTGCACAATTATCTGCAACACCTTTTGCTACTTTCACCAAAGTATCAATACCTACTACATCTGCTGTGCGAAAAGTTGCTGATTTCGGACGACCAATAATTGGTCCTGTTAATGCATCCACTTCATCAATCGTTAGTCCAATTTTTTCCATCAAATGAAAAATGCTCATGATGCTGAAAACACCAATTCTATTAGCAATAAACGCAGGAGTATCTTTACAAAGCACAGTAGTTTTTCCTAAAAACAAATCACCATAATGCATTAAAAAATCAACTACTTCAGCATTTGTATCTGGTGTAGGAATAATTTCTAATAAACGTAAATAACGTGGCGGATTAAAAAAGTGTGTACCACAAAAATGTTTTTTAAAATCTTCGCTCCTTCCTTCTGAAAGCATGTGAATAGGTATGCCCGAAGTATTTGATGTTATAAGTGTTCCGGGTTTTCTGTGTTGTTCTACTTGCTCATATATTTTTTGTTTGATGTCTAATCGCTCTACTACTACTTCTATAATCCAGTCGCAGGAAGTAATGTCTTTCATGTTATCGGAAAAGTTTCCGGTCGTAATTTTTTTAACGACATCTTTTGTGTAAACCGGACTGGGATTGCTTTTGATGGCAGCAGCCAAAGCATCATTGACTATTTTATTTTTCAATGCAGGCTTCGCATCGGAGGCTACATCTTTAGGTATGATATCCAATAATAAAACCTGAACACCAATGCCTGCAAAATGGCAAGCAATACGAGAACCCATTACTCCACTTCCAAGAACAGCTACATTTTTTATGACTCTTTTCATATTTCTTTCAAATAATTCGGTTAAAATAAAATTTAATTTCTCACAGATAACACGGATAACACAGATTATTATTCATGATTCTATTTTTCATTTATTATGTATGCTTTCAATTTTATCAATGAGTTCATTTTTGAAATAAAAATTTCTCTTCTCACAGATAGCAAGAATAACACAGATTATTATTCATGAATCTGTTTTTTCAATTGTTATGTGTGCTTTCAATTGTATCGTTAAGTTCTTTTCTAAAATAAAATTTTCTTTTCTCACAGATAACACGGATAATACAAATCATAATTCGTTGTTATTAATTGTTTATGATCCTAACAATTGATTCTTTATCTTTTAAAAAAGATACATTAAAGTTTACTAATATTCCAACTTCAATCCCGCTTAGTTTGAGATAAGTTAGTAATTGTTTTTTGTGAACATCTTCTAAAGCTTTGACAGATTTTATTTCAATAATAATTTTGTTCTCAACTAAAATATCAATCCTAAACCCTAACTCAATATCATATTGTTTATATGTTACAGGTAATGCCAATTGATTCTTTGCTTTTAAACCTAACAATTCAAACTCTTTCATTAATGCAGCTTCATATACATTTTCCAACAATCCAGGACCTAAATTATTATATACTTCGAAAATAGCACCCCGAACTTTATAGGTCATGTCATTTATATCCATAAATTATTTTTGTATTATCAGTTTTAGATAAATAACTTTTTCAATTGTTAAATAGAAATAAAAGTTTTAAAAAATTTATAGATAACAAATCACTTCAACTCACACAAACAATATCCGTGCTATCTGTATTATCTGTGAGCATTTTCATTGTGTAACAAATTTAAAGAAAAAATTAGTTAGCTATGCAACTAATTTTTTCAATACGAGATTAATTTTTTCATAAAAAAAGGGAGTCATCAATCGATAACTCCCCGGGCAATGCGCAAGCATGATAAAAGTTGCATTTATTCTGCCCAACTCATTACATAATCTTTATTCTCAATTTCGAGTGCTTCTTTCGTTAACATCAAAGGATGAAAAGTATCAACCATAACGGCCAATTCATTCGTTTCTTTTTTGCCTATACTTTTTTCAACAGCACCAGGATGAGGCCCGTGTGGTATTCCGGCAGGATGCAATGTAAGCATACCTTTTGTTACATGTTTTCTGCTCATAAAATCTCCATCAACATAATACAATAATTCATCGCTATCAATATTACTGTGATTGTATGGCGCAGGAATAGATTGTGGATGATAATCATATAACCTCGGACAAAAACTGCACACTACAAAATTATGTGCATCAAAAGTTTGATGCACTGGTGGTGGCTGATGTACCCGTCCGGTAATGGGTTCAAAGTCGTGTATGCTAAAAGCCGAAGGATAACATTGTCCATCCCATCCTACCACATCGAAAGGATGATGGGCATAATGTAAACCATATAAAACACCTTTCTTTTTTGTTTTGATTACAAAATCACCGGCTTCATCTTTTGTAGTTAAATTTTTGGGCTTTCTAATATCACGTTCACAATATGGTGCATTTTCTAATAGCTGTCCATTATTACTGATGTATCTTTTTGGATAACGAATTGGACTAAAACTCTCAACAATAAACAAACGATTATCCGGCGAATCAAAATGTATCTGATAAATTGTTCCTCTTGGAATCAACAAGTAATCTCCGTAACCAAATTCAATTTCTCCGTATTGTGTAAGCAACTTTCCGGTTCCCTGATGCACAAAAATCATTTCATCGGCATCGGCATTTTTGTAAAAATAATTGGTTAAGCTTTCTTGAGGTGCTGCAAGTACAATATGACAATCATTGTTTACCAAAACTGGCACACGACTTTGCAAAAAATCAGCCGCAGGTTTTATGTTGAAACCCTCAAAGCTCCTGTGTTTCAGCATTTTTTCTTCGGCAATTTTTGGAGCAACATTTATGGGCTCATCTGTACTGATTATTTGAGTTGGCGGATGAACATGATACAACAATGAATAATCATTGCTAAAGCCTTCCGTACTGAATAATTGCTCGGAGTACAAGCCTCCATCAGGTTTGCGAAATTGTGTATGACGCTTATGAGGAATATCTCCTAATGTATAATAGTGTGGCATAGCAATCAGCAATTAGTAATAGAAAAAATAAATCCAATAAAATCAGAAAACAAAAAAAACCAACGATTTTAGTTTACCAAAATACCTTTTGCAACAATCACAATTTCTTTCTTAGGATCTTTGATAGCTGCAATTTCAGCCTTAGTTTTTCCTGCATCTTCGGCATAATGTTGTAACATTTCTACAGAAGTTGTTTTCTCTTCAGCAATTCCGTTGATGATGATTTCCTTTTCATTTAACACCAAAGGAACAGTGAACTTATGGTCTTTCATTTTTACCATAAATTTATCAGTAGTGCCTTTAATTTTTATCCAACAACCTTCTTTGGTACAAACATCCGTCACATTGGCTTTCAACTGCACTTCTACTTTCTTTTTATCAGCAGGTAATTTTTGTAATTGAGATACTAATTCACTAACAGAAACTGCATTTTCAGCAGTAAATTTTTCACCAAAGAAAGTTCCTTTTTCGGCCGGAACACTTGGTGGCTGTGCATTTAAAGCAAGAATAGTAAAAAAAGACATGATTGTTAAAACAATGTTTTTCATAATGATATTTTTATAGAAAATACTTTCATCGAGAGTATATTTTGAATGAAAGATAATCTGGTGATTGAATAAAATAAGTTAGTATTAAATATGCATTTTGGCTTTCTTAGCCATTAATTCTTCAACAGTTTCTTTATACATTTCATCTGGCACACAACAATCTACCGGACAAACAGCAGCACATTGTGGTTCTTCATGAAAGCCCTGACACTCAGTACACTTATTAGGAGTGATATAATAAGTATCAACACTAATTGGAGCATGACGCTGACCGGCATCAACAACCGTTCCATCCATTAATACAAAACTTCCTTTAATAGTTGTTCCATCTGCAATTGCCCATTCTACACCGCCTTCGTAGATAGCATTGTTAGGACATTCGGGCTCACAAGCTCCGCAATTGATACATTCATCTGTTATTTTAATAGCCATAAAAAATGTTTTAAATTGGTTGATTATTATTTTGCAAAAGTGCGACGAAATTTGATGCCGTACATTTGCATTATTCAAAAATAAAGTTTAGAAATGATTTTACAAGATAGAATTAAAATTTTAGTTGAATTAGGCAAATATATAGCTACAAATAATGATGAATGGCAGGAAATTAAAGACAGGACAGCGAGAGCTAACCCTTGGTTTGCCGATATTTTTATAGAAACAAGTACAAAAAATATTGCTACAGAATTTTTAGATGAAAAACTATTGACGCAATGGGCTGAAAATTATTCATTACAACATGAGATTGCTTTACCAAAAAATGTTGGGATTGTAATGGCCGGGAATATTCCACTTGTTGGTTTTCATGATTTTTTATGTGTGTTTATGAGTGGTCATAACATCACTATCAAAACATCTTCCAAGGACGATGTTTTAATTAGGCATCTTGTTGATAAAATGTTTGAATGGAATAAAGATTTAACCCATATTATTTCATTCGCCGAAAGGCTAAATGGCTGTGATGCTTACATAGCAACCGGCAGCAATAACAGCAGCAGGTATTTTGAATATTATTTTGGAAAATACCCATCTATCATTAGAA
>CANGTN010000056.1 GCA_947456805.1 Chitinophagaceae bacterium
AATGTTCATCAATAATGTAAAAAGGCAGGGGGATTGCAGCAAAGTAGCCCACAGCTTTGCGAGGACTACTTGCGTAAAGCCCCAAATACAGCAGGGTATAGGGTTGCGGCCGATTGCCCAAAAAATAATATACAACTATATAAAAACTAGTACTTGATTTATCTGATTTTTTACTTCACATAAGTTTTAATAAAGGCAACTGCTTTGTTGTAAGTGTCTGTTAAGTTAGCGCCTGTCCAGCCATGTTGTTCGCCTGTGTAAGTTACAAATTGGTTTACAACCCCATTCAACAAAAGTTTTGCCTGCAACTTGCTGCTTTCACTGATAGGTACCACAGGATCGATTGTGCCATGAAAAATAATTGTTGGAGGACATGTAGCGTTTACAAAATTGATGGGACTTCCATTGGTATAACCCGTTGCATTAATAGCAGGAGTGCCACCCATAACATTTACAATAATAGGTTGTGTAAGACTTGGAACTGGATGGCTGTTGTACATCCATGCCATGTCTGTTGGTCCAAATAAATCTACTGTAGCTTTAATTCTTGCATCGCTGTTGAACCTATAACTTTTTAATAAAGCCAAATGTGCGCCGGCACTTGCACCCATTAACGCAAGTTTGGAAGTATTGATTTTATAGTCACTCGCTTTGGCGGTGATGAAGTCTAATGCAGTATTAATATCATCGGTTTGTTGTTGCAATAAAATGGTACTTCCATTTGCCAATCTGTAGTTTAAATTAAATACTGCATAATTACCCAACAATTGTCTTAGCTCTGGAATATTTGTATTAAAATCTGATTTATCACCGCCACTCCAGCTTCCTCCATGAATCATAACCACTGCATAAGTAGTTGCAGTGCTTCTGTCTGCCGGTAGATACACATCCATTTTTTGTTGTGTACTAGTTGCGGCATAAGCAACATCGGTTAAAATTAGCTCTGGGAGAGTGTTTCCGGTAATTTCTGCGTCATTTTTTTTACATGCAAAGAATACAACTGTAATTGAAATGAGCAGGATTGAGTGTTTTAATTTTTTCATATTTATTGTTTTGAAATTTATTTTGCAGGCATTGGAACAACAGGCAAACTTTCGTTGCCTGATTCACTAACACTTTGTACAGCAAAGAAATAATTGTCTTTGCTATAGGGCAATTTTATTTCGGTATTCTCTGTAAAAATTTTCTTTTGCCAAACGGCACTTGTTGTTTCTCTTATCAAAACATAATAGCCTTTTGTTTTGCCTGTTTTAGGAGCTTTCCATTGCAACGAAGTACTGTTGCTTAATTTTTTTACTTCAACTTTTACCTCTTCAGGCTTGGATGGTGCTTTTGCAAGATTTGCAAGATTCGCGAGATTTACTGCTGTATTTTTTTTTAAGTATTCAAAGTCCATAAATTCGGGTAGATCTCCATATTGAATACCATTTTCTTTGCGTACATCCTGGTGTTGATGGTAAAAATTTTCATTCATCTCTGTAAACCGAACAGCCGCAAACCCACGCTGTACAAAGGGTGTATGGTCTCCGCCACGTAAAAAACGATCGTTTCTGTAAATCATTACAATCTCTAAATTTTCTACATAACGTTCGCTAATTTCTTTGATGTATCTAGCTAATTGTCTTGCATTGCCATCATTTTCCAAACCTAAGTTTCTAATATTCATTGCAGCTTTGCCGGTATCATTGACAGATAAACCTTCACTAAATACACGCAGCCTTGTATTGTCAATAATATTGGTTTCGTTGCTATTGTTGCTGCCCATGATATCATTGTTTAATACTGCTTCAATTTGCCAGTTTTCTTTTTTGGCTTTTTCTGCCATAAAATTTGCTCCAAGTAATCCTTGCTCTTCGCCTGAAACAGTAACAAAAACAATCGTTGCAGGAAATTGATGCTTGCTCATGATTCGGGCACATTCCAATACAGCAGCACAGCCGCTTGCATCATCATTTGCACCGGGAGCATCTGCAACACTATCCATTACATTTGTTCTCATGCCATCTAAATGTCCGCTCACAATAAATATTCTTTTATCGCTTGTATCAGTTCCTTTTAATGTTGCTATAACATTTCCTAATAAAATTTTTCTGTCAACTCTTTTGCCATCAGCTGGGTAGGTGACAGTATCAATAAAAGCTGATAGTCTGTTATTGCTTTGTTTGCTGTATTCATTAAACTTTTGTAACACCCAATTCTTTGCAGCACCTATTCCTCTTGTATTGTTTGATTGTGTACTCAATGTGTTTCTTGTTCCAAATGATACCAACTGATTAATGTATTTTGTTAAAGTATCTTTATTTACTTCTTTAATCATCTGTTCAATTTCTTTGTCTCTGTGTATGATTGTTTGAGACATAGATGAACCGGAAAGTGCAATAGCAAAGAAGATAAAAATGTATTTCATGAGAATTATTTATTGATACTATACGAGCAAAATAAACTATTTTTAAAATTAAAGGTTTAATTTGTAATTCTAAAGATTGCTTAACCTAATAATAAAATTATGAAATGTTGTATAAAAATATATTTGAAAATACTGCTGCCATTACTTTTTGTTTTCTTTTTTAGTTGCGATGCTAAAGCCGGCGTAGTTAGGAATTATATCAATAAATACCACGATTTAGTAAAAAAATTGTCTATTGAATATGGAATTCCTGTAAGTGTAATAACTGCTATCAGTATTGTTGAATCAGGTGCAGGGCAAACTAAAAATGGAAAGCTATTAAATAATCATTTTGGAATAGTTGGCAAAAACAATTTATTAAAAACAAAGGGTATTAAAACTATGTTCAAGCAATATCCAAATGCAGAAGCATCTTTTAAAGACTTTTGTGAAATGGTCAGCAGAAAAAGATATTATGCAAAATTGAGGGGAAATAAATCTTCATTACTTTGGATTAATGCAATGGCAAAAGCAGGATATAGTACTCAGCCGGAAGTTTGGAAAAAATTAATTTTGAATGCAATAAAAAAGTATAATTTAGATGACCAAAATAATATTTCGCATTCTAAATGAATAATCATAAACGAGTCCTTTGGTTTGTAGTCATTATCACCTCTTCACTCTTTTTATTATCCCTGCTAAGTGCATTTTTTTCTATAGAAAATGAGGCTTTAAAAAATATCAGTATTGTCTCCGATATTTTTCATCAACCAAAACAATCTATTGAAGCAGTCAAGCAAACGATTGATACTTTAGTTATTGTTGAGTCTAAAAACACGCTTGATTCTTCTTCAGTTAAGAAAAAATTTAAATTATACCAAACACCCAACAGGATTACAAATTATGCAATTGATTCTTCTGCAATTGCCTTGCCAAAGTTCATAAAAAAGTTAGAGGAATTACAAAAAGGCAAACGGAAAAAAATCAGAATTGCTTTTTTGGGAGATAGTATGATAGAAGACGATCTTATAACCCAAACCTTCAGAACATTGATGCAGCAACGCTTTGGGGGTTATGGTGTAGGATTTCTCCCTATTAGTTATCCGGTAGCAAATGGAAGAACAACTGCAACGATAAGTGCTTCCGGGAACTGGAGAGAAATTAACTTCAGAAATAATACAGACAAAACTACGCTGTTTATTTCGGGTAGAAGTTTTTTTGCAACCGGTCATTCTGTTACTGAAATTGTAGATAAAACTGCTAAAAATAATCTCCCGTTACAGAAGTATTTATTGTATGGAAAGACTGCTGCTGCCGATGTTGTGGCGAATGGAAAACAAATAAAAATTGCTGCTACTGTAAATTTTAGCAGCATATTATTAGATTCTTCCTCCTCTAATAAAATAAAATTAGATGTGAATAATCAAATGCCTGTTTTTGGTGTTTCCTTAGAATCACCTCATGGAATTATAGTAGATAATTTTTCATTTAGAGGAAATTCCGGAACAGATTTTGCAAAAATGGATTCCACATTTTTACAATCAATCGCCGCAAATCATTCCTATGATTTAATTGTATTGCAGTATGGTGTAAATATTTTTGAAAAAGCGACAGATGAAAACTTTGATTGGTATAGTAATCCTATGAAAAAATCTATTCAAAAATTGAAAGCGTGTTTTAGCAATGCAGATATTTTATTAATGAGTACAGCAGACCGTTCTTTCAGGTATGGTACAGAATACAAAACAGCAAAAGGCATGAATGCATTGCTCTATTTGCAACAAAAAATTGCATTCGAATCAGGTATCTCATTCTATAATACATTTATGAGTATAGGTGGAGAAGGCAGTATGGTAAATTGGGTGAATAGTAAGCCACCATTGGCTTATAAAGATTTTATGCATCCCAATTCTCTTGGTAGTGCAATTATTGGAAGAAGTTTATTTCAGTCTGTTTTAAACGAGTATCAAAAAATTATCAATACAACCGAAAACCATAAAAGATAGTATGTTCCCTTCATTTGATTGTAATTCTTTTTTGCATCAATTTTTGTATGATTCAAATAATCCGTTACTATTCAACAATGGTTTCTTTGTGTATTTTTTCTTTCTTTTCATTTTACTGTATTTTATTTTTAGAAAAAATATTCATGTGCGTACTACTATTTTTTGTTTTTTTTCTTTGTACTTTTTTTATAAGGCAAGTGGTTTTTTTGTAGTACTCGTAATCGTTTCAGCGATTGTAGATTTTATTTTATCGAACTTAATTTACAAACAAAATGTTTTGTACAAGAAGCGTTTGTTATTGTTCGTCAGCATAGTTTTTAATCTTGGAATTTTATTTTATTTCAAATACACTGATTTTTTTATTCATATTGTAAATGCTAATTTTTCAACTTCACTCCATCCTTTAAATATATTATTACCAGTAGGTATTTCATTTTATACTTTTGAAAATATCAGTTATACAATTGATGTTTACAGGGGTGAATTTATACCTGTTAAAAAGTTTAATGAGTATCTTTTGTTTCTTTCTTTTTTTCCAAAACTTGTAATGGGACCAATCGTAAGAGCCAAAGATTTTATACCACAAATCAGTAAGCCTTATTTTATTACTTCAAAAGATTTTGCTGCAGGGTTTGTGATGATAGTTTCTGGTTTATTTAAGAAACTGATCATCTCGGATTATATCACACTTAATTATGTAAACTACATTTTTGATTCGCCTTTGAAGCATACGGGACTGGAGTGTTTAATGGCTGTATATGCTTTTGCAATTGTGATTTATTGTGACTTTAGCGGTTATAGTTCTATTGCCATTGGTATTGCAAGATGGTTGGGCTATACAATTCCTACAAACTTTTCATCTCCTTATCAAAGTGTTGATATTACTGAATTCTGGAGGCGCTGGCACATTTCACTTTCAAGTTGGTTGCGCGATTATTTATACATACCAATGGGTGGTAACAGAAAAGGAAAATTACTGACCTATGTTTTTTTGATGATTACAATGCTTCTCGGAGGTTTGTGGCATGGCGCAAGTTTTAATTTTATTATTTGGGGCGGCTTACACGGCATTGCTTTGGTAATTCATAAATTATGGAAACAACAAACAAGCTCATTTGCTTCAATTACAAACTCTATTATTTATAAATTACTTGCGCTGCTTTTTACTTTTCATTTTGTATGTTTCTGCTGGATATTTTTTCATGCTGATAGTATAGCAACAGCTAATGAAATGATTCATCAAATTCGTTTTCAATTTGATTGGGCAGTTGTTGTACAATTTTTTGGGAATTATAAAAATGTTCTTTGGATGATTTTACTAGGATTTGTTTTACATGCTTTGCCCGAAACATATACTGAGCGTGTAATTGATAAACTTCAAAACAAACCAATGATTGTGTTTACATTCATCTTTTTTCTTTTCCTATTTATTTATGGAATCTTTAAAAGCAGTGAGCCTGTAATGCCTATTTATCTAAAATTTTAAAGTATAATTTCTTTTTTCCAAGCATCTATTCCACCTTTTAGATTGATCAGATTTTTGAATGGAAATTTCTCTTGTAATCGTTGAATGGCAATATTGCTTCTAATGCCTTTTTTGCAATAAAAGATTACTTCTTTATCTTTTGAAATGTTGTTTAGATGCTTTGTGATTTCGGAAAGGGGAATTAATATTCCTCCGATATTAAACTCATCATGTTCAAAGGGTTCTCTTACATCAATTAACAACAAGTTTTCATGTTGCAGGAGTCTGTGATGTAATTCAATAGGAGTGATGCTGTTATTCACTTTCAGAAGAATTTATTGTTGAAATAATAGCAATTAATCTTCACTGCCATCATGATACGTTCTTCTTAATTTAAAATCAGTTAAAGGCGCAACAATGAGTGGAAATTTTTCAACAACAACCGAGCTTGGATCTAAACCAAAACCACGTTCTTCTCCTAGTGATATTTCTTTTAGCCAAAAATATAATTTCATGATAATTTTTTCTATAAAAGGGAGCTCATTATCCTGACTTAAATATTTTTCCAATACTACAAATTGAAAGTCTCCTGCTACTTTATTTTTACCCAAACTATCGTAGCGGCTTGTAATATTTACTTCTCTGTTTGCTACTAAATCGGCTACAACTTTTTTAAACATCAGATTAATACGTTGCTCCACTCTGAACCCTAATCTGAACTCTATTCTGATAATATCGTTGGGAATAATATGATCTACTGAGTATTCGCAAGTATAAGGATCATCTAGAACATCAACATGCACAAACCAATATATGTCAGCTCTTTTAGGTCTTTTGTTTAAAATTGAATACATGATTTTGTGCTCAATTTCTTTTGGGTTATTGGCACTTGTCATATACACTAGATGGGTAGAATATTTTGGAACAGTTTTATCATTACTCAACTCTTGTATTTGTGGGATGTAATCTTCTAATCTTACAAATTCAACGTATCTATTTTTAATTTTCCTGCTTCTAAACCAAACATACATAACAATAAATAAAGCACCGCCTACAACTAAGGTAACATAACCACCATGTGGAAATTTTTCAAGATTTGCAATTAAAAATGAAATTTCAATACCTAAGTAGATTGCTAAATAAATATAAATCCATAAAGGAAGTGTACGATGACTAACCAAGAAATTAGCAAATAAAATACTTGTACTAATCATACACATGGTAATAGCCAAGCCATATGCAGCTTCCATTTTAGAGGATTCTTGAAAAAACAACACGATGCCTAAACAACCAAGCCACAATAACAAACTAATACCCGGGATATACAATTGTCCTTTTTCTTCTGTAGGATAATTCACCTTCATTTTAGGCCAAAGGTTCAAACGCATTGCTTCTGAAATGAGTGTAAAGGAACCACTTATTAATGCCTGTGATGCAATTATAGCTGCAACTGTAGCAATGATAATTCCTACCAATTTAAACCAATGCGGCATGATATTGAAGAATGGATTGAAAACTAAATCATAGGTTGTATCAAATACCATTCCTTTTTTATTGGCTAAAATCCAAGCACCTTGTCCTAAGTAATTCAGTATTAAACATGTCTTCACAAAAATCCAGGAGTAACGAATATTTCCTTTGCCACAATGACCTAAGTCACTATATAAAGCCTCTGCACCGGTAGTACATAAAAAAACTGCACCCAATAGCCAAAATCCTTTTGGGTATTGCGTTAGCAACTGTATTGCATAATGCGGACTTAATGATTTGAAAATGGATAAATCATCCGTTAAATGTGTAATTCCTAATACTGCCAACATTGTAAACCAAATGCCCATGATTGGCCCAAATAATTTCCCAATTGTTGTAGTTCCAAATTGTTGTAAAAAAAATAAAACACTAATAATTCCAATAACAATAATTACAATGGTACTTTGTTGTATTTTGCCAAATGCAGGTAATTGCCTTAAACCTTCAATAGCTGAAGTTACAGAGATAGGAGGGGTAATAATTCCATCGGCTAATAAAGCAGCACCTCCAATCATAGCAGGGATTACAAGCCATTTCTTTCTTCTCCGAACCAATGCATACAAACTAAAAATTCCACCTTCCCCTCTATTGTCGGCCTTTAGAGTAAGTATTACATATTTTACTGTGGTTTGCAAAGTAAGTGTCCAGATAATACAACTTAGTGAGCCAATAATTAGCAAGTCAGTTATGGGCTTGTCATCAACAATTGCTTTTAAAACATACAAGGGAGAGGTGCCTATATCACCATAAATAATTCCCAATGCAATTAATAAACCTGCAGCTGAAACTCTATTTAAATTTTTGCCCACTGGATGGATTGTGTTTTAATAAGAGAACAAATGTAGAAGTAAAATGGTTTCTTTGTTTTAATTTTATAAACTAATTGATTGAAATTTAAACGATATCGATTAATTAGTTTGTTTTAATAAATACCAACAATTGTTAGTTATTGCTTCACATTGAAATTGTACATTTGAATTCATAAAAATAAAAAAATGTTGCCTACCCAAAAACTTTTTATAATTATAATTTTTATACTTGGTATCTCCTTTTTCGCAAATGCTCAAAAAATAATTTATTCAGAACCTGATAGGGACGATAATATCTCTAATAATTTTGTGATAATAGGGAAATTAAATAACAACTATTTGATTTATAAAAATCAAAGAGGTGATATACATGCAGTATCAGTTTATGATGCTCAAATGAAGCTTGTTGAAAAAAATGCTTTGGATTTTTTACCGGATAAAATTATCAGTTCAGAATTTTTAGCCTACCCCAATTATTGCTATATGTTTTATCAATTTCAAAAGCGCAATATTATTTATAGTATGGCTGTAAAACTTGATACAAAAGGGAAAAAACTGGCTGATCCGATTCAACTTGATACAACTGAGATTGGTTTTTTTGCATCCAATAAATTATACTCTATAATATTTAGTGAGGATAAACAAAAGATTATGTGTTTTAAGGTGAATAATAAAAATGATAAAAAACACATCATCACCACTTCTTTATTTGACAAAGATTTACAGTTGATTCATCGTTCGGAAATTGATATTCAAATGCCCGACAGAAATGATTTTTTGGTTGATTTTGTTTTAGATAATTCAGGTACACTTTTTTTCATTAGAGCCGCAGGTACTGCTCAAAATGATAACATAACAAAAATTACTTTATTTACAAAAGAAATCACTGCTAATAATATTTCATTTACAGATTTAAAAGTACCGGGTATTTTTCTGGATGAGTTGAATGTTAAGATGGATAATATTAACAAGCGATTTGTGATTGTTTCTTTCTACAGCAAGCAACGAAGAGGCAATGTAGATGGATTATATGCTTGTTATTGGGATCAAATAAAATCAAAAGAACAAACCAATATTGTAAGCTTTTCTGATGAGCTAAGAGCTGAAGCAAAAGGGGATAATAATTTAAAAAGTGCATTCAATGATTTCTTTTTACGCAACATCATATTAAAAAATGATGGTGGATTTATAATTGCAGCAGAAGCAAACTACACCTCTACCAGAAGTGGAATGAATAGTAACAGATGGGATTCTTGGGGAGGTAATTCAATTGGTATAGGTAGTGGATATTACTCACCAAATGCATGGATAGGTGATTTTGGCAGAACTAGTATGGTATTCCCTTTTGGCAGAACTGCAAACTTTAATGACGTAACAAAATATTACGCAGAAAATATTGCAATATTGAGTTATGATTCAATAGGAAAAGTTGAATGGACAAATATCATCAACAAATCTCAGTATGATGAAAATTCAGATAATCTAATCGGTTATACCATGGTGAATACAGGCGACTTGTTACATTTCTTTTTTAATGTGCAAGAAAAACGAAACAATGTATTAACCAATCAAAGTATTACATCTGAAGGACAAATCAATAGAAACCCGACAATTAAAAATTTAGATAAAGGTTATGATTTCATGCCAAAATATGCTAAACAAGTAGGTTTAAGACAAATAATTGTTCCGTGTCAATTCAGAAACTATGTTTGCTTTGCAAAAATTGATATCAACTAAATTTTAACCGTGGTATTTTTTTTCAGAGATAGGTCTATTGTAAATATATTTTTTCTACTGCTACTAACATTTGCGGTACACTTTCATTTGTTTTATGCTGCCCCATTGGTTCTTGCCGTTTCGAATGATGGGTTGATAAGTCCAATATTACAAAAGCTGTTGATTAATTTACCTGCAACTTTTTTAATATTTATTTACTTGTTTCTTTTATTTATTCAAGCGCTTAAATTAAATGCAACTTTAAACAATTTAAAGATGTTTCCGCAGCAGAATTATACTGTTGCAATGTCTTACATTTTATTTTCAGGTTTTTTTGCTCAATGGAGCAATATTAGCGCAGCTTTAGTAGCTAATTTTTTTGTGATTTGGATTTTTTCATTGTTGGCAAAGTTGTACAATCTTACTTCTCCCAAAACTTCGTTGTTTAATATCGGTATTCTAACTGCCATAACTATTTTAGGCTATCATCCAACTAGTATTTTAGTAGGGATTACAATTTTTGCAGTTATGATTGTTAGACCATTTAAAATTGCAGAATGGTTTGTATTGTTAATTGGAATTTTAATGCCATTTTATTTTTTAGGAGCCTATCTTTTTTTGTTTAATCAATGGTATTTATTTGTTAAATTCTTACCATCAATCCAGTTTCATTTACCTATTCAGAGTGTTGATTTAAGTATTGGATTAGCAATTTCATTATTGTTAATCTCTTTGATATTTGGACTTTTTTATAATCAGGCAAATAGTAGCAGAAATGTAATCCAAATTCGAAAAAATTGGGGCGTAATGATTTTGTTGTTGTTATTAATGTTGCCGGTTTCTTTTGTTTTTAAAAGTTCAAATTTGAATACTGCTATTCTTTGCATAGTTCCTTCAGCAGCATTTGCCGCCAATGCTTACAGCTATCCCAAGCGATTAATAATTCCTAATATTTTGTTTTGGTTAACTGCTGCATTATTGGTCTATAATAATTGGTTTTTGATAAAAAATTAAGACATGTTTTAACTGTTGTCAGTTAACTTTGCTGTTTAATAATTGAATAATATGAAATTTGGAGTTGTTGTTTTCCCTGGGTCAAATTGTGATAAAGACATGCAAGATTCTCTTCAGTATGATTTACAAAAAGAAGTAATCATGCTATGGCACAAGGATAAAGATTTGAGTATGTTTAATACAGATGATTGTATTGTTTTACCTGGAGGGTTTTCTTATGGAGATTATTTGCGTTGCGGTGCAATCGCAAGGTTTAGCCCAATGATGCAAAGTGTTATTGAATTTGCCAACAAAGGAGGGAAAGTTTTGGGCGTGTGTAATGGATTTCAAATTTTATGTGAGAGTGGGTTGTTGCCGGGGGTATTATTACAAAATGCTAATCAACAATTTATTTGTAAAAATGTATTCATCAAAAGCAATGAATCAAATGCTTTGAAAATTCCGATTGCACATGGTGAAGGAAGATTTTTTGCAAATGATGCTTCATTAGATGAACTGGAAATAAACAATCAAATTCTATTTCGTTATTGTAATGAAAATGGGTTAGTAGCACCGGAGTTTAATCCAAATGGCGCTACTAGAAATATTGCCGGCATATGTAATAAATACAGAAATGTTTTTGGAATGATGCCACATCCCGAAAGAGCTGCAGACGAAGAACTTTTTAATACAGACGGAAAATCTTTGTTTGCCTCATTATACAGCAAAGTGTTGGCTTAAAATAATGATTAAATCA
>CANGTN010000057.1 GCA_947456805.1 Chitinophagaceae bacterium
TAAGTATACACCATTCATTGCTACCTATAATAAAAAGGGTGCATTTGTAAAAGCTTTTGATAAAGGAGCTTCTGTATTAGAAATGCATAATTATTTGTAAAAATAGTTTTCTCCGTATTTGCAAACCCTACCTTTGCGGCGAAAAAAATAATCTTAACTCATAAACAACAAATTTAAAGTATGAAAGTAACAGTTGTAGGCGCAGGTGCTGTAGGAGCAACATGTGCAGATAATATTGCCAGAAAAGAATTGGCAACAGAATTGGTTTTATTGGATATTAAAGAAGGATTTGCAGAAGGCAAAGCACAAGACATGATGCAAACAGCAACTTTACTTGGCTTTGATACTAAAATAAGCGGAAGCACCAATGATTACAGCAAAACTGCAAACAGCGATGTAGTTGTAATCACTTCTGGTTTGCCTCGTAAACCGGGTATGACAAGAGAAGAATTAATTGGCGTAAATGCAGGAATTGTAAAAGGTGTTTGCGACAATATTTTAAAATTTTCTCCTAATGCCATTATCATCATCATCAGTAATCCAATGGATACAATGACCTATTTGGCATTGACTTCTACGGGGTTACCAAAAAACAAAATCATTGGAATGGGTGGTATCTTAGACAGCAGCCGTTTCAAATATCAATTGAGCCAACACTTAAACTGCAGCCCTAGTGATTTAAATGCAATGGTAGTAGGCGGACATGGAGATACAACTATGATTCCTTTAATCAGCAAAGCAACATGGAATAGCATTCCTGTAACTGATTTCTTAAATGCAGATCAGCAAGCGCAAATAGTGAAAGATACAATGGTTGGTGGTGCTACTTTAACAGCGTTATTAGGAACAAGTGCCTGGTATGCACCGGGTGCTGCAGGAGCTGCATTGGTTGAAGCAATTGTACGTGATGAGAAAAAATTATTTACTTGTTGCGTTGCTTTAGATGGCGAATACGGACAAAAAGATATTTGTTTAGGCGTTCCTGTTACTATTGGAAAAAATGGTTGGGAAAAAATTGTTGATGTTAAATTAACTGAAGCAGAACAAGCAGCTTTCAACAAAAGTGCTGATGCAGTTAGAAGCATGAATGATGTATTGAAAACATTATAATTAGCTCCTAACGTAACATACAAAACCTCAATGAAAAATCATTGAGGTTTTTTTATTTTTCTTTTAAACCAATCATTTGGAGTGCTATGAGGCTCCTGTTGCGTCGCACACTTTAACAATATTACAATACTGAAAATTGTTCCGTTCTAAATATGGGTACATTTTAACCCATAAAAAATCAACTCTAAAAACTATTTACATCTCTCTACACATTTTAGCCGCTTTTCTGCAAAGTGTTGCACATTCTTTACAATGCGCAGATGAAAACTTTTCACATTCGGTAGCACAACGATCACAGATTTTTGCAGCAACTGCACAGATTTCTTTTGAGTTCGCACTTTTCAAAGTCATAAGCTGCGATGCAGCAGTACAAGCAGCAATCGTTTCTCTGCACAACTGAATACATTGATTCATCTTTGCATCCTTTTCCTTTAAACACATGCTTTCGCACTTTTTACAAGAAGCTACACAGGCGTTACAAGCATCTATGCAGACTTTGTATTTATCTGACTCAAGTTGTACTTTATTGTATTCAAACTTTGAAAAATTAACATAAGTAGATTTTATTGCAACAAGCATCGTTAAAAATCCAAATGAAGCCAATAAAAAAATAGGAGTTTTCATAAATTAATTTTTTAAGGTTTATGTCGAAAATTCAAATTTTAATAATCGAAAAAAAATGATTGTAAATTCAATTAATCATGAAAACAATCATCAAATTCTTGAATTTCATCAACCATAAAATGAAAATAAAATTTCACCTTAACCAACTATTAAAATATATGGAATTAATTGTTCATTAATGAGAGATTAAAATCTTGTAGTATTAAGAAATAAATTAAACACAATATGGAACCTTCAAACAGAGAAGTTAATAAAGTTGTTGAATTGGTTGCAGAAAGCATTACAGCAATGCTGGGATATTGGGATAAAAATTTAGTATGTAGGTATACTAACGCAGCATACAGTGAAATGCTTGGAAAGAGCAAAGATTCTATGCTAAATAAAATGACATTTAAAGAATTATTAGGTTCATTTTACCAAGAAAACCTCCCCTATATAAACGGTGTTTTACAAGGAAAAATTCAAACATTTGAAAGAGAAGTTGAAATCCCCGAAAAAGGAACAAAATATTATATTGAAAACTTTTTCCCGGATGTTGTAAATGGCGAAGTGAAAGGATTTGTAGTGCATGTTGCAGATATAACAGCATTAAAAATAGCCGAAAAAAAATTGTTGCAATCCAAAGAATTAATTTTGTTGCAAAATAAAAGGCTTGTTGATTTTACAAATATTATTACTCACAATTTAACCAATTATGCTTTTGGTTTTTCGGGTATTTTAGACTTGCTTACCAACACTAAATCTGAGATGAAAAGAGAAGAATTATTATTGCATCTCAAAATTCTGGCTTCTAATTTTAATGATACTATTAACAATTTAAAACAAATTGCAGATGTACAAAACAAAGCACATCTGGAGTTAGTTGAAATTAATTTGTATGATTACATCATCAAGACGTTAATAATCTTAAGTCCGAAAATAATTTCAAGTAAATGCACCATCAACAACTTTGTACCCGCAAATACAACTGTGATGGGCAATGCGGCATATATGGAAAGTATTTTAACAAATTTTATCACCAATTCAATAAAATACAAACATCCAAATAGAGATCCTGTTATTGATTTAAATTGCATCACTCAAGCCAACGATTTAATACTCACTATCAAGGATAATGGAATAGGGATAAACATAGAAAAATATCGACATGAACTATTTCAACTATACAAAACATTTCATGGAAACTATGATGCAAGAGGAATAGGACTATATATTACAAAATACCAGGTAGAATCAATGGGTGGAAAAATTGAGGTAGAAAGTAAAGAAAACATAGGTACTAGTTTTTTTGTGCATTTTAAAAAATCATGATTTTTGAAAATGCTGTCATACTCAAAATTTTATTGATTTCTTATTAATATAAATTTTGTTGATTGGTGCATAATAAAGCTATTGCAACCGATATTTGTATGAACAGAATTAAAACCTATCAGCACTACATCTACAATATTATCCTCTCCAATAGAATATCTAAAAGGTGTTGGTCCATTGCGTGCCGATTTATTGAAAAAAGAACTCAGCATTTTTACCTTTCATGATTTGCTGAATTTTTTTCCTATTCGACATATCGACAAAACAAAAGTTTCTAAAATAAAAGACATTAATCCAAATACCGATTTTATTCAGGTTGCAGGAAAGTTAGAACTGATGCCGGTTGTAGGAGAAAAATCCGGCAGAAGACTGATTGCCTATCTACATGATGACACCGGAATGCTTGAACTAGCATGGTTTCAGGGGATTAATTGGGTGGTTAAAAATTTTAATAGTGGCAGCCGTTATTTAGTTTTCGGAAAGGTTGGCTTTTTTAATGGACGTCCTCAGATGGTGCATCCCGAAATTGAAATTTTTGTTCCAACAATGGCAGATGGGAAAAATTATTTAGAACCTGTTTATCCATCAACAGAAAAATTAAAAGCAAGGGCATTAAATGGCCGTCAAATTGCAAAGCTTACACAGGCATTAATTCCACTTTTAAAACCAACAGACATTGAAGAAAATATTCCAACCAACATTCTTCAAAAACTGAAATTACAAAACAGATTTGATGCCTATTATAATATTCATTTTCCAAAAAATCAGGCAGAGTATGACAAAGCAATTTATCGTTTAAAATTTGAAGAATTTTTTGTTGCACAAATTCGATTAAATTTAATTCGATTGCAAAGACACAAAGTAAGTCGTGGTTTGGTATTTGAAAAAGTAGGTGATTACTTCAATAACTTTTACAACAATCATTTACCTTTTGAATTAACGAATGCACAAAAACGTGTGTTAAAAGAAATCAGACAGGATACTGCAATGGGACATCAAATGAACCGCTTGTTACAAGGTGATGTTGGAAGTGGCAAAACAATTGTTGCACTATTAAGCATGTTAATTGCAGCAGGTAATGGTTACCAGAGTTGTTTGATGGCTCCTACCGAAATATTAGCCCAACAACATTATTTAGGATTATCTCCCTTGCTAAAAAATATCGGATTAAATATCAGACTTCTCACAGGTAGTACAAAAACAAAAGAAAGAAAAGAGATCTTACAAGGATTATTGGATGACTCTATTCATATTGTTGTAGGTACACATGCCTTAATTGAAAATACAGTTCAATTCAAGAATTTAGGCTTTGTAGTTGTTGATGAACAACACCGTTTTGGTGTTGCCCAAAGAGCTGCACTTTGGAAAAAATCGATAATTCCACCGCATATTTTGGTAATGACTGCAACGCCCATTCCACGCACATTAGCAATGACTGCTTATGGAGATTTGGATTATAGTGTGATGGATGAATTACCTCCGGGCAGACAAGTCATCACTACTGTTCAGCGCAACGAAATGCAGCGTTTTAAAGTAATGGAATTTATACGAGATGAAATTGCAAAAGGAAGACAGGCATACATTATTTATCCTCTTATTGAAGAAAGTGAAAAGTTGAGTTACGAAGATTTAATGCAGGGTTATGAACAAGTAAAAAGTTACTTCCCCGAACCAAAATACAGCATCAGTATGTTGCATGGCAAAATGCCTGCAGAACAAAAGGAAATAAACATGAAACGCTTTGTAGATGGCATTACTCAAATTATGGTAAGTACTACTGTAATTGAGGTTGGGGTGAATGTTCCTAATGCAAGTGTTATGGTAATTGAAAGTGCCGAAAAATTTGGTTTGTCGCAGTTACACCAGTTAAGAGGCAGGGTTGGAAGAGGAAGTGAAAAAAGTTATTGCATATTAATTACGGGCAGCAAAAACAGTCGTGATGCGAGAGAAAGAATCAATATCATGTGCACTACTGATAATGGTTTTATCATCGCAGAAAAAGACCTCGAACTTCGGGGTCCGGGAGATATAGAAGGTACAAGACAAAGTGGTGCTTTGAATTTTAAAATTGCCTCTATTGTTGATGATAAAGATATTTTAGAAGATGCGAGATTTGAGGCTGAAGAAATTTTAACAAAAGATATAGAGTTGGTAAGCAATGAAAATTTACCAATTAAAAAGTATCTTCAAGTCCAGAAAGGAAAAACCGGTTGGAGTAAAATTTCCTAAGTTTATTCACTACATGAATAAATTTCTCTTTATTCAACCAAACTTTTTACCTTGATACACGTTGCTATACCATAAGGTTAATTCAAACTTAAAAATTACAGATTGAAATTACTGATTAAAATATTACTTATTCCTATATTATTAGGCAATTCCTTGAAAATATCTGCACAAGCTTATTTAGAATTTGTAGAAAATAAAGGGCAGTGGAATGAGCAGGTAAAATTTCAGGGAAAAATGACGAATGGGGATTTTTCATTGCAAAGCTCGGGATACAGAGTTAACCTTTTGAACATAAATGATATCAAAAAAATTTCAGCGTTTTATCACGGACACAATGACGACAACTCAATTTTTTCCGAAAACAAATTATCCGTTCCATTACATGGGCATACCTATGAAGTAAAATTTTTAAATGCCAATCCAAACGCAACAATTATTCCTGAAAAAAAATTAGATACTTACAATAATTATTTTGTTGATAACAACCCAAGCAAATGGGCAATTAATTGTAAAATTTTCACTGCTATTACTTATAAAAATATTTATCCAAACATTGATGTGAGATATTACACAGAAAAAAACACTTTGAAATATGACATTATTGTGCACCCCGGTGGAGATGTTGAAAAAATAGCTTTATACTATGAAGGAGTTGATGCTTTAAAAATAAAAAATGAAAATTTAATCGTAAAAACCAGTGTTGGTGAAATACAGGAATTAGCGCCTTATTCATTTCAATCCAACACAGAAGGTCGTTCGGATGTTCCTTGTAAATTTGAAATTAAAGGCAACATCGTGAAATTTAAAATTCAAGAAAAAATCAAAAAAGGCGCTACACTGGTGATTGACCCTGCTTGGATTTTTTCAACTTTTACAGGCAGCACAGCAGATAACTGGGGGTATACTGCTACCTATGACGCACAAGGAAATTTTTATGCCGGTGGAATTGTTTTTAACAATGGGTTTCCTGTAAGCAATGGTGCTTATCAAACTACATTTCAGGGGGGTAACAATTTAGAAGGAATTTCAGCTTACGATATTGCAATTATGAAATTCAATCCTACAGGAACAAACAGAATTTACGCAACATATTTAGGTGGCAGTAATGGAAATGAACAGCCACATAGTTTAGTGGTTGATAACTCAGGAAACTTAATCATTGCTGGCAGAACTTCTTCAAACAATTACCCTACAACACTTCCAAACTATGGCAGTACTGGTGGTTGGGATATTATATTAACTAAACTTAACGCAACAGGAACAGCATTAATAGGCAGCAGAAAAATTGGAGGATCTGCAGATGACGGTGTAAATATTAGAACGAAATTTCCTACACCGCAAAGAGATGAAAGTATCAGAAGAAATTATGGCGATGATGCAAGAAGTGAAGTAATTACAGATGCTGCCGGAAATATTTTATTAGCCTCCTGTACACAAAGTAGCAATTTTCCAACAACACCGGGGGCTGCACAAACTATAAAAGGAGCTACACCTTCAGGTGTTAATGCAAGATACCAAGATGGAGTGGTTATCAAAACTTCACCAGATCTAAACAATATTATTTTCAGTACATTTCTGGGTGGCAATGGCGATGATGCGGCATTTGTATTAGCGATTAACCCTAGCACTAATAATATTTATGTGGCAGGAGGAACCCAAAGCACGGATTTATTGGGAGATAAAACAGGAACTATTTTCCCCTCATACCAAGGTGGATTAACAGATGGATTTATTACGGTACTTAGTAATGATGGAAGTCAATTTTTAAAAACAACTTATATTGGCACAAATGCAACAGATATTATATTCGGAATTCAATTTGACAAACAAAGCTACCCATACATTATGGGAACAACAACAGGCACATGGCCTATTACAAATGCTGTATTTAATCAACCCAATGGGAAACAATTTATTGCTAAATTAAATCTTGACTTATCAGGTTGGCAATTCTCTACAGCCTTTGGTACAACAATAGGACCCAATATTTCTCCATTCGCTTTTTTGGTAGATCGTTGCAGTAACATGTATGTATCCGGCTGGGGAGGTGGCATTAATAAAAAAGATTACAACACTGGTGACACTTATGGGTTACCTGTAACATCCAATGCCATAAAACCTATTACAGATGGTAAGGATATGTATTTTATTGTTCTTGAAAGAAATGCAGCAAGTTTGTTATATGGTAGTTTTTTTGGTCAGAATGACGTTGGAAATGATGTAGGAGAACATGTAGACGGCGGTACCAGCAGGTTTGATGCCAATGGAACAATCTATCAATCAATATGCGCCAATTGTAATTCATTAACACCTTTCCCAACAACCAATGGAGTTTGGGCAAGTACTAATGGCATGAACGGAAATGGATGCAACTTAGCAGCTATCAAAATTTCATTTGATTTTTCAGGTGTAGGAAGTGCAGTACAATCTGCAATCAATGGAATTAGAGACACAAGTGGTTGTGTTCCTTTAACAGTAAGTTTCAGAGATACCATAGCAAATGGAGTGAAATATATTTGGAGTTTTGGTGATGGAAGTCCTGACACCACTTCTAGTAATCCCTTTGTACAACATACCTATAATTTTGTTGGTAATTACCTTGTTCGGCTGATTTCTATCGACTCACTTAGTTGTAATATCTCCGATACCTCTTACACCACACTTCGCGTAAGAAATGATGATGCTATTTTAGGATTTACTCCTGTTAAACAGTTGCCCTGTGAAGCACTGAAATACAATTTTATTAACAACTCAATTGCACCAGCAAATAAACCATTTAAACCAAATAGTTTTAAATGGGATTTTGGTGACAATAGTACATTAGTAAGTGGCAACCAAACAGTAACACACAGCTATGCAGCACCCGGTACATACATTGTTCGGATGATTTTAATTGATACCAATTATTGTAACGAACCTGATACAGTACTGCAAACATTAAGAGTAGCGCCTTTGGTAAAAGCGCAAATGCAAACTAAAGCATCAGGCTGTATACCTTATGATGCTGTATTCACAAATACTTCCTTAGCAGGAACGGATTTTATTTGGGACTTTGGTGATGGTTCTCCGGTATCAACAACTGTAAATCCAATACATACATATTCCTCAATTGGTACTTATACTATTAAATTAATTGCCTTAGATAGCAATACCTGTAATAAAATTGATAGCACCATTTTCACAATTACCGTAAGTGCAAACCCTACTTCAGCTTTTGTATATGCACCACAACCACCGGTTGCAAATACATTTATTAACTTCACTAATAACTCAGTTGGTGGAAATAGATATAAGTGGGACTTTGGTGATGGAGACTCGTTAATTTCAAACAATATAAATGATTTAGTAAGGCATGTTTACAATGCTACAAAAACTTTTGATGTCTGCTTAATTACAAGTAATATTTATAATTGTATAGACACAACTTGTCAGCAATTGAAAGCAGTAGTAATTCCTGTGTATGACGTTCCCAATGCATTTACACCAAATGGAGATGGAGTAAATGATATTATCAAAATAGAAGGTTTCGGAATTGAAAAAATGAATTGGAGAATATACAACAGATGGGGTACATTGGTTTTTTCATCAACCAATAAAAACAACGGGTGGGATGGAAAATTCAATAATAAAATACAACCTCAAGATGTTTATACTTACACCTTAAGCCTTGAATTTTCTGATGGTTCAAGTGTTAATAGAAAAGGTGATATAACCCTATTAAAATAATAATTCATGATTCCAATCAAATTTAAATTTATGATCATCATTGAATAAAAAATAAAATTTTTGTCTCTTTAAAATATAAAATGGTCAGACTAAAAAAATATTGTCTCATAATAATTCTCTTTGTAAATTTTCATTTGCATGGACAAGACCTGCATTTTTCTCAGTACTTTAATGCACCTATATTAGTAAACCCTGCAAATACCGGTTTCAATCCGGATTTTGATTACAGAGTGGGAGGTAACTATAGAAATCAATGGGCATCATTATCCAACACCCCATACAAAACAATGAGTGTCTGGGCTGATGCACAACTATTCAACAATCGATTTGAAAATAGTTGGATTGGTATTGGAGGTGCTTTTTTAAATGATGTTGCAGGATCGGGCAATCTTACTTCCACAAAA
Organism: Chitinophagaceae bacterium; assembly: GCA_947456805.1. GTDB lineage: Bacteria > Bacteroidota > Bacteroidia > Chitinophagales > Chitinophagaceae > UBA1930. The sequence goes on from CANGTN010000057.1 coordinate 9,405, forward strand.
GGCTTTGCGTCTATTGCTTATCATCAAGTGCTAGGATTTAACAGCCTCATAAGCGGAGGCTTTAATATTGGCTTTACACAAAAAAGAATTGACCTCAACAAACTTACTTTTAACAGCCAATGGAATGGGAAATTTTTTGAAACCTCACTCCCATCAAACGAGCCTTTTCAATATAACTCTGTGGAATATTTCACACTTCAGGCAGGCATTAATTTTGCCCAATTTGTAAATGATAATTTGTATTTAAACGGAGGGGTAAGTATCAGCAATATTAACAGGCCCAGAGAAAGTTTTTTTGCAGAAGGAAAAAATGATGACCGGTTAGAAATGCGCTATACAACATTTGCAAACGCAAGTATTAAAATTCAAAACCTATGGATTATAAACCCCAATATTCATTTCAGTAAAATAGGAACTGCTAATGAATGGGTTGTGGGCATGATGGCGCAAAGAGATTTAAGCAGTAGCCACAATGGTAGTCTGCAATTTCTTGCGGGAGCCTATTATAGATCAAATGATGCCCTTATACCGATGGTAGGATTTGACATTAAAAATACCAAGTTTACTTTCAACTATGATGCTACCATTTCTCAATTGAATCTGTACAACCAATCCCGCGGAGCTTATGAAATATCTATTATAAAAAACGGTTTATATAAAAGTGGTGACAAGAATATCAAATGCCCTTCTGTAAAGTTTTGATTTGATAATTTTTAAATTAAAACCGCTTTTGAAGATTCAAAATCAAATATCTCCAAACTATTTAACAAACAAAGTTTCACTATCCCAAATCAACCATTATTTTTACAAAAAAATAATGAATGGCAACTTTAACCGCGCAGCATATTGATCAACTCAAAAATATTGTAGGTGAATCATTTGTTTTTTTTGATGCAGAAAATTTAAACCGTTATGGTCATGATGAAACGGAAAAACTTCAATATGACCCTGAAGTTGTTGTAAAACCAAGAACTGCAGCAGAAATCGCTTCTATCATGAAAATGTGTAACGAAGGATTGATACCCGTTACACCTCGTGGCGCTGGCACAGGCTTAAGCGGTGGCGCATTGCCTCATCTGGGCGGTGTTTTATTGAGTACCGAACGCATGAATGAAATTATAGAAATTGATGAAAGAAATTTGCAAATCACTACAGAGCCAGGAGTAATAACTGAAATATTGATGAATGCTGTTAAAGAAAAAGGATTGTTTTATCCTCCCGATCCTAGCAGCCGAGGAAGTTGTTTTATTGGTGGAAATATTGCTGAAAACAGCGGTGGACCTAAAGCCGTGAAATATGGAGTAGTAAAGGATTATGTATTAAACCTTGAAGTTGTTTTACCCAATGGAGAAATTATTTGGACCGGTGCAAATGTTTTAAAAAATTCTACCGGATATAATCTTACACAACTTTTAGTAGGCAGTGAAGGAACATTGGGAATTGTAACAAAAATTGTGCTTCGGTTAATTCCATTACCTAAATATGATTTGCTGATTTTGGTTCCATTTGCCAACTTAGAAAAAGCAAGCGAAGCTGTAAGTGCCATATTCCGTGCAGGTTTCACGCCAAGCGGATTGGAATTGGTAGAAATAGATGCTTTGAAAATTGTAAGTAAAATGGTGGATAGTCATGCCGTTCCGATAACAGACGATACTGCTGCGCATCTCATTATTGAAGTTGATGGTAATGATATGGAAGTGCTGATGAAAGAAATTGAAGCAATCAGCGAACTGACATTGCAATATGGCGGAGGTGATGTTTTTTTTGCTGATGATGCCAACCAAAAAGCAGAATTGTGGAAGCTGCGCAAACGAGTAGCAGAAGCCGTAAAACTTGATGGTTATACCATTGAAGAAGATACTGTTGTTCCAAGAGCTGAATTACCCAAATTAATTAAAGGAGTAAAAGCATTAGCAGCAGAAAATGGTGTGAAAGCTGTTTGTTACGGACATGCAGGCGATGGAAATTTGCATATTCGTTTCAATCATCCCACAATAAAAAATAGTCATGGAAATGCAGAGATGACAAACATTCTGCGTTCATTGTTTGAACTTGTAAAAAATTTGGGAGGCACTGTGAGTGGTGAACATGGAATTGGATTAATCCAAAAACCATACATGGATATTGTTTTTAAAGAAGCCAACTTACAATTGATGCGTTCAATAAAAAAAGCTTTTGATCCCAATAATATTTTAAATGCAGGGAAAATTTTTGATTTAAATTAA
>CANGTN010000058.1 GCA_947456805.1 Chitinophagaceae bacterium
CTTTGCAGGAGCAGCTTTCTTTGCAGGAGCAGCTTTCTTTGCAGGAGCTTTCTTTGCAGCAGCTTTTTTTGCTGGAGCAGCTTTCTTTGCAGGAGCAGCTTTCTTTGCTGGAGCAGCCTTTTTTGCTGGTGCAGCTTTTTTTGCAGTAGCCATGTTGTTTAAAATTTAATGGTTAGTTAATGCCATAAAATTATAAACATTTTTCAAACTACAAAATTTATTTTTTTAAACTGCTAATTCAACTGCAGAAACTGAAACAATTGTTTTGTCATTTTTTGTTTTTCTGAACTCAACTGTACCATCAGATAAAGCAAATAAAGTAAAGTCTTTTCCTACACCAACATTCTTACCAGGATGGTATTGTGTACCACGTTGTCTAACAATAATGTTTCCTGAAGTTGCAGGCTGACCTCCAAATATTTTTACACCCAAACGTTTGCTGTTTGAGTCTCTGCCATTCTTTACGCTACCTTCACCTTTTTTGTGTGCCATTGTTTATGATTTTAAATATCAAATAAAAAATTCAAAATAATAATAAAACTATTTTAAACTTAGAATAGAAATTTGTTAGGCGATGCTTTCAATTTTAATTTTAGTGTAGTGAGTTCTGTGACCATGCTTTTTCTTAAAACCTTTTCTACGTTTCATTTTAAAAGCAATCACTTTATCTCCTTGAACTAGACTAGTTAAAATTTCTGCAGTTACAGTTGCCTTCACAGCACTGCCTACAGTTAAAGTACCATTGTTATCTACCATTAATACTTCTGTAAATTCAACTTTGTCTCCATTATTGCCTTCAAGATGTGGTACATACAAGCTATCTCCTGCTTGTACTTTAAATTGTTGACCTGCGATTTTTACTACTGCTAACATAATTTCAAAAATTAGGACGGCAAAAATAGGGTTCTCTTACCAAAAAAGAGAAAGATTTTGTAAATAATTATGTCAAAAAACAAAAAAAATAAATAAAAAAGCACATTTAGGGAGTTTTACGTCTGATTTCATATCATTTTTCATTAAGAAATATTCAATTTAATACCATGAAATAAATTATAACCTTTCTTGAAAGCAAACTATTTAATGCTTTGAATTTATTTTTTCAGAATATTTGTATCAAATTAATTTACGGTGTTGTATCATTAATTTTTATGTGGTATGAATAAAAAGAAACAAGGACCTGATATTATAGATAAATTATTAGAAGCATGTTATAATCACAATAAAGATGCATTATTTACGATGAGTCTGATGCACCAATACGAAGCAAGAGGTTGGCTCACAAAAAAACAATTACAAGGTTTACACAATAAAGCATCTAAAATTAAAGACCTTCCAATTGGTTTATTAGCAACACTTGAAGCTACTATTAATAAAATGCCCAACAGAGATAAAACACCAATTGATACAATTAATCCTTCTGCTAAAACCAACCCAAATGTTTTACATTGGATGGAAAATATTTTACTAAAATATCCCCAACACAAAACAGTTCTTGCTTTAAAAGCCAAATTAAACAAAGAGAAAGAATTGTCTGCTACTGATTCAGCAACTATTGAAAAAATATTTAAGGCAATGAAATAATTTCTGGTAAATAGAATATCAACCGTCTCCAATAAACAAAAGAAATTATTGAGGAAAATGGCAGACATAAAAAAACCGCTCAAAATGAGCGGCTAAAAAACGTGCCCCGGAACGGAGTTGAACCGTTACGACCGTTGCGGGTCACAGGATTTTAAGTCCTGCGTGTCTACCAATTCCACCACCGGGGCTACCTGAAAAAAAATCCTCTACATGAAGCAGAGGAATTTTTCCTGAGAGCGGAAGACCAGGCTCGAACTGGCCACCCCGACCTTGGCAAGGTCGTGCTCTACCAAATGAGCTACTTCCGCATGAACTATAAGAACTAAATTGGGATTGCAAAAATAGTCATCAAAAGTTCTTGACAAAATTTTTTTGGAGTTTTTTATTTGTACTCGGGTGTGTATTTAGAACTGCTTTGAATTTCTATATCAGGTTTGCCCTTGTAGCGATGCTGATACAAGTTGTAACAACCACCTAATATGAATGCCAGTATACAAGATACCTGTAAGTAAAATATAAAACGTGAAGAACTAACCCAACTTTTGGTAAAATCTTTTTTACTGTTGTCTTCAATATGTTCCGTATGATTTGCCATTTTATTTTATTTGCTTCTGCAAAAATAGGGATGGCAATTTAATTTCTTGTTCGTTTGTTAAAAAAATAAAGTTTAAACTTTAAAATAGTCGCTGAATTTTGTTTTCTTCCGAACGAAATATTGCCATACGATACTTCCATTAAAAATACCCGATAAACTATTCATTGTTTTTTTAGGATAATAAACATGCTTATTATGTTGTGTTAACCAAATAATTAAAACCTCCAAATGTGCTTTAAATATTGCACGAAATATTACGTTATTTCCGGATAGCAACCCTTGCCAGGCTGAAATAGCATCCATAAAAAAACGAATAGGTATCTTATAAATTTTTTCTTGCCATGATAAATTTTTACCCAGCATCAATAAATTATTTCTAAAGTTGAGATAGGTTTTTCTAAATCCCTTTGGTAATGTACCGCCACCAACATGATACACTACTGAAAGTGGTTGCACATAAATAGCATAACCCGCCAATTGCATTCGCCAACACAAGTCAATCTCTTCCATGTGTGCAAAAAAGCTTGCATCAAATCCATCTAATTCATGAAATACTTTACTTCTTACAAACATTGCAGCGCCTGTAGCCCAAAATATTTTTTGTACAGAATTATATTGACCTTGATCTTTCTCACATATATCAAACACACGCCCACGACTAAAGGGATAACCTATTACATCTAAGTAACCGCCACTTGCACCCGCATATTCAAAATAATCTGGTTTGTTCCAAGAAAGAATTTTTGGTTGACAAGCGCCAATTTTTTCATCAGATTCCATGAGCTGAACAATTGGTTCGATCCAATTGGGCGTTACCGATACATCAGAATTTAATAATACATAATAATCTGCCTCAATTTGTTTCAATGCCCAGTTATAACCTCCGGCAAAACCATCATTTTTTTTGTTAATAATAATTTCAATTTCAGGATAGTTTTCAGTAAGCCATTTAATGCTATCGTCATTGCTTGCATTATCAGCAATTACAATTTTTTTATTGGAGTAGGTACTCGAAATCACAGAAGGCAAAAACTGGTTTAAAAAACCTCTGCCGTTATAATTTAAAATAACAATTGCAATTGAGGGTAACAATAGAAAAAAATTTTTGTAAAAATAAGGCGAAGTCAAATTGAAATGAGCAAAACTTAGGCTTGTTCTACAAATGTGTACACGTACATTTGCGTTACAAAATGATGTTTTATTGTATTCACAAAACAATTTTACATACATTAACGCAATGCAATACAATTACTAAGCATATTATCTAACCATGGAAATAACTTTTGAAACAGCACGTCAGCTAAGATTAACAGAAGAAGAATTTGAACTAATCAAACAAAAACTCGGACGTACACCCAACTTCACTGAGTTATGCAGTTTCAGTGCAATGTGGAGCGAGCATTGTAGTTATAAAAACTCTATTAAGTGGCTGAAAACATTGCCTAGAACGGGTGGCAGAATGTTGGTTGCAGCAGGAGAAGAAAATGCAGGCTTAATGGATATGGGTAACGGCTTTGGAGTTGTATTTAAAATTGAAAGCCACAATCATCCAAGTGCACTTGAACCTTTTCAAGGAGCCGCAACCGGTGTAGGTGGAATTCAAAGAGATATTTTTACAATGGGAGCAAGACCTATCGCATCTTTAAACAGCTTGCGATTTGGGAATTTGAATGATAAAAAAACACAACACTTATTAAAAGGTGTAGTGCATGGAATTGGGCATTATGGCAATTGCTTTGGAGTTCCTACCGTTGGTGGTGAAGTTTATTTTGAATCTTGTTATCATACCAACCCTCTTGTAAATGCAATGAGCGTAGGTATTATGCAAGCTGATAAAATGATTAGTGCAACTGCTGCAGGTATTGGTAATCCTGTTTTTTTTGTAGGTAGTGCGACGGGAAAAGATGGAATTGGCGGTGCTAGTTTTGCAAGTGCAGATATTACACAAGAAAGTGTACAGGAACTCCCTGCAGTTCAGGTAGGCGATCCTTTTCAAGAGAAAAAATTATTGGAAGCTTGTCTACAGTTAATTGAAACGGGTGCTATTGTTGGTATGCAAGACATGGGAGCAGCAGGAATTATTTGTAGTACTGCAGAAATGAGTGCAAAAGGTGGTGTAGGAATGCGGATTGATTTGGATAAAGTTCCAACCCGTCAAAAAGACATGAAAGCTTGGGAATTATTATTAAGTGAAAGCCAAGAAAGAATGTTGATTGTAGTAGAAAAAGGGAAAGAAAAATTAGTGTTGGATGTATTTGACAAATGGGATGTAAGTGCAAGCCACATTGGCGAAGTTACAGGCGACGGACTTTTACAGTTTTATATGCACGATGTTTTAGAAGCTACAATACCTGCTTACGAATTGGTACTTGGTGGCGGAGCACCTCAGTACACAAGAGAGTACAGTGAACCAAAATATTTTGAAAAAATCAACGATTTTGATATTAATACAATTGAAGATATCAATGATATTAAATCGATTGCTGAACAAATGATTCAAATACCCAACATTGCCAGCAAACGTTGGGTTTACAACCAATATGACAGCATGGTAGGTACAGCAAATGCAAGCACCAATGCACCAAGCGATGCATCTATTGTTTTGGCAAAAGGAACTGGCAAAGCCCTGGCAATAACTGTGGATTGTAACAGTAAATATGTGTTTGCAAATCCTTATGTAGGAGGTATGATTGCTGTTGCTGAAGCTGCAAGAAATATTGTGTGCAGTGGCGGTGAACCAATTGGTGTCACCAACTGCTTAAACTTTGGCAACCCTTATGATCCGGAAGTTTACTATCAATTTGTAAAAGCCGTAACAGGTATGGGTGATGCCTGTAAAAAGTTTCAAACACCGGTTACCGGAGGTAATGTAAGTTTTTATAACCAAGGTCCTGAAGGTGCAGTCTATCCTACTCCAACGATAGGTATGGTGGGCATTCTAGACGATTTTTCTAATAGAATGACTTTGAATTACAATGATGAGGGAGATATCATTTTATTAATCGGAAAACAAAAAAATGATATTGGTTCATCAGAATATTTACATAAACTAAAACAAGTTGAGTACTCCCCTGCTCCAGCTTTTGATTTGCAAGAAGAACTCAATGTTCAAGAAGTTATTGCAGGATTAATAAAATCAAAATTGATTGTATCTGCGCATGATATTAGTGAAGGTGGATTAATGGTTACTTTATTGGAAAAAGGATTTCATAAAAATTTAGGTTTTACTGTTTCTGTAAATGAAGGCGGTCTTAGAAAAGATGCTTTTTGGTTTGGAGAGGCACAAAGCAGGGTTGTAATTACTATTCAAATAGAAAAGCTCGAATCTGTTTTAGCAGAAATAAATAAAGCAGGTATGAGTGTTGAAATGCTTGGTACTGTTACTTCAGGAGCTATCAATGTAAATGGAATTGAATTTGGTAACATTACAGAATGGAAAGAAAAATATGATACTGCTATTGAAAAAATTATTAATAATTAATAGATGCGTGAAGTTGTAGTTAATGATAAAAAAAATTATATAGTAGTTACAGGTGCAGCTGGCTTTATAGGAAGTTGTATGGTTCAATATTTAAATGAACAAGGATTTGAAAATTTAATTCTTGTTGATGATTTTGGTGAAGAAACAAAAAGGAAAAATTGGGAAGCAAAAAAATTTAATTGCATTGTTGAAAGGATTTCGTTTTTTGATTGGCTTGTGGCAAAGAAACCAAAAGTTAATTTCGTCATTCACCTTGGAGCAAGAACAGATACTACCGAATTTAATTATGAAGTACACCGAACACTCAACTATAATTATTCAATTGATATTTGGAATTATTGCACAGCAAATCAAATCCCATTAATATATGCATCTTCTGCTGCAACATACGGAGATGGAGCTCTAGGCTATGATGACAACCATGAAATTATTAATAAACTGCAACCGTTGAATCCTTATGGTATCAGTAAAAATGAATTTGATAAATGGGCATTACAACAAACCAATCAGCCTCCATTTTGGGCTGGTCTAAAATTCTTTAATGTATATGGACCAAATGAATACCACAAAGGAAGAATGGCAAGTGTTATATGGCATTCATTCAATCAAATAAAAAAGGAAGGTATTGTAAAATTGTTTAAAAGCCACCGACCAGATTTTAAAGATGGGCAACAACTCAGAGATTTTATTTATGTGAAAGATATCGTGAAAGTGATTGATTGGTTGATGAATGAAATGCTACAAAAAAGTTGGACAAACCCAAAAAACGGTCTGTATAATTTAGGAACCGGCAAAGCAAGATCATTTGAAGATTTAGTGAAAGCTACTTTTCATTCATTGGATTTACAGCCCAAGATTGAGTATGTTGATATGCCCTTGGATATTAGAGATAAATACCAATACTTTACCGAAGCCAATATGCAAAAGCTTATCAATGCAGGATATAAAGAAAAGTTTTATTCGCTTGAAGAAGGTGTAAATGATTATGTAAGAAATTATTTAAAAGAACTAAAGGAGTACTAAAACAAATACAACGCAGGTAATTAAATTAAATAGACTCATCTGAAATTTTAATAAAAAAACAAATAGTCACAGATAAGTTATTTTGTATTAATTAAACTAATCAAATCATTTAGATCTGTATTCAGACAATTTGGTTGAACCATTCACCCTACCATTTCCTTATTTTTGCGAGTACCGAAAAACAAAAACATACTGTTTATTAAAACGGATAGATAGTAACTTATACCTATGGAACTCAACAAAAACTTTAATCACCAATTAGCAGATCAATATTGGTATCAACTTTGGCTCAATAAAGGATATTTCAACAGCACCCCCGACGAACGTGAACCTTACACGATTGTAATGCCCCCTCCTAATGTTACAGGCATTTTACACATGGGTCATTGTTTGAATAACACCATCCAAGATATTTTAATTCGTCGTGCAAGAATGCAAGGTAAAAATGCATGTTGGGTTCCAGGAACAGATCATGCCTCTATTGCCACAGAAGCAAAGGTGGTTGCAATGTTGCGAGAAAGAGGTATCACTAAATCTTCTTTAAGCAGAGAAGAATTTTTAGATTATGCCTGGGAATGGAAAGAAAAATATGGTGGTATTATTTTACAACAATTAAAAAAATTAGGCTGTAGTCTTGACTGGAACAGAACAACCTTTACAATGGATGATGATTACTACAAAAGTGTAATTCATGTGTTCAATGATTTGTATAAAAAAGGAATGATTTATCGTGGAAAAAGAATGGTAAACTGGGATCCGGTAAGCAAAACTGCTTTGAGTGATGAGGAAGTTATTTTTAAAGAAATTGATTCAAAATTATATTTTGTAAAATATCCTTTGACAGATTGCAGTGGCAGTATGATGGTTGCTACTACCAGACCGGAAACAATCTTAGGTGATGTTGCAATATGCGTAAATCCTAAAGATGAGCGTTATGCAGCATGGATTGGCAAAGAAGTAATTGTGCCTATCATCAACAGAAAAATACCAATTATTGCTGATGAATATGTAGATGCCGAATTTGGAACTGGTGCATTAAAAATTACTCCTGCACATGATAAAAACGACAATGAAATTGGCAGAAAACACAATTTAAAAAGTATCAATACTATTGATGCTGAAGGGAAATTTACCGCAGAAGAATTGATGGACGAAAATCCTTCTCAACAGATTTTGGCTTACAACGGAATTGATCGTTTTGATTTAAGGAAAAAAATTATTGAAGATATTCAGGCACTTGGTTTTGTTGAGAAAATTGAAGACTATAAAGGTCAGGTTGGAACAAGTGAAAGAACCGGTGCAATCATCGAATCAAGATTGAGTTTGCAATGGTGGGTTGCGATGAGTAAGCTTAGTGAACCCGCACTTAAAAGTGTGATGGATGAAGAGATTCAGTTCTATCCTCCAAAATTCAGAAACACCTACAATCACTGGATGAGTAACATTAAAGACTGGTGCATCAGCAGACAATTGTGGTGGGGACATAGAATCCCTGCATGGTATGATGCAGCCGGAAACTTTGTCGTTGCTGCATCTCAGGAAGAAGCTCTGGAAGAATTTAAATCTAAGTACAATGCAGCATTAACAATTGAAGATATTACACAAGATGAAGATTGTTTGGATACCTGGTTTTCTTCCTGGCTTTGGCCTTTTGAAGTTTTCAAAGGATTGAGTAATCCGGGTAACAAAGACATTCAATACTACTATCCTACCAATACTTTAGTAACTGCTCCGGAAATTATTTTTTTCTGGGTAGCAAGAATGGTCATGGCAGGTCATGAGTACATGCATCAAAAACCGTTTAAAGAAGTTTATTTTACCGGAATTGTAAGAGACAAGCAAGGCAGAAAAATGAGCAAGAGTTTGGGCAACAGCCCGGATTTACTGGCTTTGATAGATCAGTATGGTGCAGATGCAGTAAGGTTTGGAATCATGATTGCATCGCCTGCAGGTAATGATTTATTGTGGGATGAAAGTACCAATGAACAAGGTAGAAACTTCACCAATAAATTATGGAATGCATTGAAGTTGTTGAAAATGTGGGATGCAAGAAAGACAGTAGAAAATAACTTGCAAACGAGCGGACATTCTGGTTTTCCAACTTTATGGTTTGCAAACAGATTAAATGAAGTGAAACTTGAAGTTGATAATTTGATGAAGCAATTTCGTTTAAGCGAAGCTTTGAAAACAATATACTCATTGATATGGGATGATTTCTGCAGTTGGTATTTGGAGTGGGTTAAACCAGGTTTTGAACAACCAATTGATGCTGTTATTTACGAACAAACAGTTCAATTTTTTGATGAACTTTTATTGTTGTTGCACCCTTTCATGCCAATCATTACAGAAGAAATTTATCATCAATTAAAAGACAGAAATGTTGATTTGTGTGTGAAGCAAATGGAAATGAATATTGATAAAGTGAATATTGACTTAACTGATCGTGGTGAATTGTTAAAGCAAGTAATTACCAGTTTGCGTGAAGCAAGAATCAAAAATCAAATTAAACCAAAAGATATTATTCAATTGCATATTCAAACATCTGTAAAAGAAAACTATACTGCTATTGAAGCTATTCTAAAGAAACAAGTGAATATTGCAAATATTTATTTTACTGAAAACACCGTTGCAGATACAATTGTTGTAGCAATTGAACAGGAGAAATTTTTTATAGAATCAGAACGTGAAATTGATATTGTTGCTTTAAAAGAAAATCTGGTTAAAGATTTGGCATATCAAAATGGTTTTCTTGAAAGTGTGATGAAAAAATTGGGCAACGAAAGATTTGTAGCAAATGCAAAACCGGAAGTAATTGCTGCAGAAGAAAAGAAAAAAGCCGATGCCGTAGCAAGAATAAAAACAATTGAAGAATCGTTGGCTAATTTGTAGGTAAGAGTTTAACAGTGTAGTTAGTCTATTGAGTTTAACTCAACATAAAATACCATGAAAATATTTCCACAATTTTTTAAAAGCATCCTTCTCACAACTGGGTGCTTTTGTTTTCTTATTCATTCCCATGCACAAAATTGGGAAATTAATTTATTAGAAAATATCAACCCAAGTCAGCCCAATTCAATCTTTTGGAAAGGAGCTTCATCCTCTGTATATCCTGTTGCTATTGCATCTCCACTGAGTATGCTTACAATTGGTTACTTGCAAAAAGACAAAGTTATGCAGGCCAAAGGCTGGAAAAATATAGGTTCATTAATGATCAATACTGCCATAACGCAAGGTTTAAAATACAGCATCAACAGAGAAAGACCTTACCAAAAATATCCTTTACAAATTCATCCCTATCAAATTGAAAACGATGCTTCTTTTCCGTCGGGTCATACTTCTACAGCATTTACCACTGCTGCATCTTTGAGTATTCATTTCAAAAAATGGTATGTCATTGTTCCTGCTTATGCATGGGCAACAAGTGTTGGTTATTCAAGAATGTATTTGGGCGAACACTATCCTACCGATGTTTTGGTTGGTGCTGCAATAGGAACAGGCAGTGCCTATTTAAGCCAATGGTTGTATAAAAAAATGTTTGAAACTAAAAAGAAAAAAGATGTCAGTATTCGTTAAACAAGCAAACACAGACGACATTCCAACTATTCAAAATATTGCTGCAATTACCTGGGCTGCTACTTATCATTTTTTATCAGAAGGTCAATTATCCTATATGATGGAAATGATGTATAGCAATGAATCATTACAAAAACAAATACAAGAAGAACATCAGTTTTATCTGGCTTGTGAAATAAATCATGAAGAAATTTCTGTGCTTGGATTTACTTCTGTTTGTGATGAAAAAAAAGAGGGCATTTTCAAACTGCACAAATTATATGTGCTGCCCACTGCACAAAAAAAAGGAGTTGGAAAATTACTAATTGAAAAAGCTGTTGAATACTGCAAACAAAACGATGCAACGCAATTGCAGCTTCAGGTAAATAGGTTCAATAATGCGAAAATATTTTATAAAAAAATGGGATTTACAGTTTTATATGAAGCCGATTTTAATATTGGCAATGGTTATTTTATGAATGACTACGTGATGGGTTTAGATATATTTTAATCTTCAAGCAAATTAATAAATAGCTATTTGTCATACCAATTATTAATTCAATTACCTTATATAAAATTATACTGCCGTTTATAAATAGTAAAATATTTTTTTAAATTGAAAATATATTATTTTGTAAAATAAAATTTAATTTAAAATCAAAAATCAAATTCATGAAAACCAAATTTTTCAAATTATTTCTTTTCTTATTGATTGGTCTAAACTCATTTGTCTCTAAATCACAAACTGCAGATGAGATTATTGATAAGTATATTAACGAGATTGGCGGTAAAGAAAAATGGAGACAAGTAAAATCTATGATTGTTGAAGGTCAAATTGAAGTTCAAGGTGTTACAATACCTTATAAAATGCA
>CANGTN010000059.1 GCA_947456805.1 Chitinophagaceae bacterium
GGTGTTGGGATGTTCATTCTTTTTTTAACCATATCATAAACAGCAGCATAATTAATGGTTTGATCCAAAGCAATAATTTGCGTTGTAATTGGCGTATGTTGTATGGTGATGCTTACTTCAAAATCATTTCCAAGTAATTGCTCTTCGGCATACAATCCATGATATGCATGAAAAAGTAGATTATGTAAATGAATAGTAAGCAAATGCTAAAATTGAATAAATTGTAAATATTAATGTCCTAATGTTGCTAAGTAACGTTCAGCATCTAAAGCAGCCATACAGCCACTTCCTGCTGCTGTCACAGCTTGTCGGTAGTTTTTGTCTTGTACATCACCAGCTGCAAAAACACCTTCTAAACTTGTTTTAGAAGTACCAGGAATTGTTTTGATGTAGCCTGTTTCATCCATATCAATATACTCTTTAAAAATGCCACTATTTGGGTTGTGACCAATTGCAACGAAAAATCCACTGATAGGAACTTCCATTTTTGTATCATTTTTAGTATCGTGTATTCTCACACCATTCACTTTATTTTCACCCAATATTTCATCTGTTACACTATTCCAATAAACCTTTATGTTTGGAGTATTTAATACACGTTCTTGCATTACTTTGCTAGCACGCATTTCGCCTTTTCTAACAATCATATGAACGGTAGTACAAAGTTTGCTTAAGTATAATGCTTCTTCTGCTGCAGTATCTCCTGCACCAACAATTGCCACTTCTTTTCCTTTGAAGAAAAATCCATCACAAACAGCACAAGCACTTACCCCAAAGCCATTTAATCTCTGTTCACTCTCAATACCCAACCATTTTGCACTTGCACCGGTGCAAATAATAATTGCATTGGACTCAATTAAATACTCTTCGTCAATCTCAACTTTGTAAGGCTGCTTTGAAAAATCAACTTTAGTTGCTAAGCCGTATCTAATATCGGCTCCCATTCTTTTTGCTTGATTTTCAAAATGAACCATCATTTCAGGTCCTTGAATACCATCTGGATAACCGGGATAATTTTCAACTTCAGTGGTAATAGTTAATTGACCACCAGGTTGAATACCTTGATATAAAACAGGTTTCAGACCAGCACGTGCAGCATATATTGCAGCTGTATATCCGGCTGGTCCGCTGCCGATAATTAATAGTTCTACCCTTTCTGATATTTCGTTTGACATACTTAATAATTTTCTATAACAAAAATATTATTTCATTTCACTTTGAGCATATTGATTGTACACAGAAAATTTTTTATTTGGGGATAATGACTGTTTTCAATTGCACAGAATAACCGCAGAAGGCTCCTAATGCATCATTACTAATATTTCCTATAACTTTTACAGGAGAAGAAAAAGGATTTCCTATAGATTGAAATGCAAATTCCCAAGTATTCCAAAAGTTGTAACTAGCTTTATCAATATTGCAAAGTTTTACCGTAACAGTATCTCCTCTATAGAAATATCCAGAACTGTCAAAAGATATACGTGGTCTATTTCTATCAATTCCAGCACTAATAGGTATGTCGTAAGTTTTGCCATCTATCACTTGATCGTCAAAAACAGAATTTTCTCCAGGTAAAAACATATTATTGTTTTTGTTCCTTGTAAAATATCTGATGTAATTTCCAAGTCCTCTAGGGTCTGTTATTTTAGCCATTACAATTGCGAAAGTTGTATCAACATCAATAGGTGGTTTTTTCCACCAAATTGAATCAATCTTTTTTATTGGCAGTGGAATATTGGTAATTGAATTATAAATTTTACCATTTGCTTCAATGGTTAAAGTATATTGTTTGCCATTTTCTCCGGTGATTGCAGTTGAAGGATTCATAAAATCATTAGCATAAAAAAAATAATTAGCACCTCCAACCGGAATATTGTATTCTTTTAATTGATGCGTTTTAATGCCATCTGAGATAGTAACCTTAGCGTTACGTACAAAACTGCCCATCAACAAACTACTATTAATTTCAGAAAAATAATTGATTGAATTAGTAAGCACTACAACCGGTGATTGGCCTGTTTCAATTTGTGCATCAACTACCAATTTGGGTTCTTGACTTTCGGGCACCAAAGAAATATTTTTTTCGCAGGAAAAAAACGCGAATACAACCAATAAAAAAGTTATGTATTTAGTCATATTGTCAAAGTTATTATATAAAAACAAAAAGGAAAACTAAATGTTCAATCAAAAAAAATCCCACCAAAATTTGGTGGGAAAAAACTAGAAAAAATGAAAAGATTTATCCAAGATAAGCTTTCAAAGCATTGCTGTATCTAGCTTTCTGCAAACGCTTGATTGCTCTTTCTTTAATTTGACGAATACGTTCTTTGGTAAGGTCGTATTTCATTCCAATTTGTTCTATTGTAGTTCCCGTTTCTCCGTCTAAACCAAAATAAGCATTGACAATTTCGGCTTCTCTTGGACTTAAACTTTTTAATACACGTCTGATTTCTTCACGAAGAGAATCTTTCATAACGTCTTCATCTGTATCATCACTACCTTCTAATAAATCGCCCATTGCAACATCTTCTGCTTCATGTACCGGAGCATCTAAACTGGTATGTCTGGTATTGCTTTGAAAAATGTTGTTGATTTCCGTTTCGCTCATCTCCAAAATTTCGCTCAACTCTTCAGTACTTGGTTCTCTTTCATGTTCTTGCTCAAATGCCATGTAAGCTTTATTGGCTTTATTGTATGTACCAATTTTGTTTTGAGGCAAACGAACCAAACGACCTTGTTCTGCTAAAGCTTGTAAAATAGATTGACGAATCCACCAAACCGCATAAGAAATAAATTTAAACCCTTTTGTTTCATCAAAGCGTTGCGCCGCCTTTATCAAGCCGAGATTTCCCTCGTTGATGAGATCGCTAAGTGATAAACCCTGGTGTTGGTACTGCTTTGCCACAGATACCACAAACCTTAAGTTGGCTTGTACCAACTTATCAAGCGCTCTCTGATTACCCATTTTGATTTTCTGAGCCAATGTTGTTTCCTCTTCGGGAGTGATCATAGAGATTTTAGAAATCTCTTGCAGATACTTTTCTACGGCTTGTGAATCTCTGTTGGTAATCTGAGTTGCGATTTTGAGCTGCCTCATAGTGTATACTTCTAATTGTGATTATGAATGTTATAAGACTCCTAAATTTCCATATTCGTTGCAATGACATGCGTTAAAATTAACCACAACGTGGACAAACGCGTGCAAATGTACGTTTATAGAATGGTTTATACAATTTTTGGTCCAATTTTCTAGAATATGAAATTTTTATTTTCAAATTTAATATAACAATAAAACAAAGATTTTCAAATTGCACATAATCCGAACTCTTTTGTTTTAAAATTGTATTAGTTACGTAAATAATCAATCAATGGTTCAAGCATATAATTTTTTAGCATCTTGGCAATTGTTTCCTGAAAAATGCAATTTTGAGTTTGGGTTAGTTCCCAAAAGCGGAAATTATAAAATTGACAGCATTAAAAATGGCAAAGAATTAAGTGTTGATATCAGTTGGGTAAGCATAGAAAACGAAGCATTTTACACTCAATACCAATTAATTCCTGATACCACAATACAGCCATTTTCAAATCAGGATTTGGCTGACAGTATCAAAACAGAAATTGTAAATGCCTCAACTTTACAAACCATTTTTTATAAAGATGAGCAAGTTGTATTGGAAGTAACCAATGAAATTTTAGCTAATGGCTATATGAAAGTAAGTCATAAAGGAATTAATACTGAAAACAAAAGTTTTACTAATGTTGAGGTATATCACAAACAAATGAGTGTTTTGCCTTATGCAAGTTCACTTACTGGTGTTGCCATTAGACCAACCAAAGAAGGGGTCATAAAGCACAAAGCATTGAGTGCAATGGAAGAACAAACCAACATGCAATTGAATCAAATTAAGGAACAAATTGAATTATTGGCAAGGCAAGCACAGGAAATTAAGAAAAGAAAAGAACTTAGTTTGATGATATATGAGGCGAAACTAAACTTCAAACCCCAAATTGGAAGTACCTATCACTTATACGAAAAGAAAGACGGTAGCCACATATTAAGTTTAGTAGCTCCCAAAGAATGGGGAGGTTCTGGACCATTCAAACAATTCATTAGCTCTGTACAATTATTGGCCGATCATACTTGGAGAGAGGTTTAATACAAAAACTAAACTTTCTTTTGAAGAACAATACGCAACATTTGAAGTACCACTGCCAATAATATCAGAATAAATCCAATGTAAAAACTAAAGTTGAGGTATTTGTTTTCCTGATACACAAAGAAGGCAAGTACAATTCCATAAACAGGCTCTAAATTCAATGTCAGATTTTGAGTAAAAGCAGATATTTTTTTTAATGCCTGCAGCGACAAATCAAAAGCCCAAATAGTACAAATCCAACTTAAAATAATTAACCACATCCAATCCTGAAATCTTGGAAGCAGACTAGTTACAGGAAAATGCTTTAAATACAATGGCATCAAAAGACTCAGGAATAATAAACCTCCAGACAATTCAAATAAAATCATTGTTTTTGGAGGTACCTGATCAACCATTTTTTTATTTAAAACAGAAAATAATACTGATAAAATAGTAGATAAAAATCCAATTAAAATACCTATTCGGTATTTGGTATCAAAATGGAATATCAGGTATATTCCAATTATTGCGATGAAGCCTAAAAGTACTTCAACTACAACTATTTTTTTAGATGTAAATATTGGTTCTATCAATGCAGTGAGCACTCCGGCGGCTGACAAACAAATTAAAGCTATTGAAACATTTGCATATTTAATGCTCCCGTAAAAACAAACCCAGTGCAATGCAACAATGCAGCCAATTGCAGCTAATTTCCATGCAGTTTTGAGTGTAATTTTTTTAAGTTCTTTTTTCCAAATCATCAGAAAAAATAATGTAATAACCGTAATAAGTAATCGATACCAAACGAGCAAACCTTCATTTAATTGAATCGTCTTTCCAAGTACTCCTGTAAAACCCCATAAAAAAACGGCAAGATGTAATTTTATTAATGCAGCTTTCATAGTGTAGAAAAGTTTGTTGTAAAAAAACTGCAAAAAATTAGTGAGAAACGTGCATGCGATAGTTCTTCTTCATGCTTTGTAATTGAATTTTAATAACTCCGATAATGCCTTCTTTAATAATGCCTTTTGTCATTTTACTGATACCGGCTTGCCTGTCAACAAATATAATAGGCACTTCAATAATTTTAAAACCAAGTTTCCATGCGGTGAATTTCATTTCAATCTGAAATGCATACCCTACAAACCTGATAGCATCTAAATTGATTGTTTCTAAGACTTTTCTGCGATAACAAACAAAACCTGCAGTAGGATCATTTACAGGCATGCAAGTAATCATTTTCGTGTAAAATGCCCCACCTTTTGAATACAAGTGTCTGTCCCAAGGCCAGTTTTCAATTGCCCCGCCTTTAACATACCTGCTTCCTACAGAAACATCTCCCCCACCCGTCTTGCAAGCTTGATATAATCTATCTAAGTCTTTAGGATTGTGGGAAAAATCAGCATCCATTTCAAAGATAAATTCATAACCATTTGCAATAGCCCATTTAAAGCCATGTATATATGCAGTACCCAATCCTAATTTACCTTTTCGTTCTTCTAAAAAAAGTTGATTGGGATATTTATCAAATAATTTTTTTACAATCATACCCGTTCCATCGGGGCTTCCATCATCAATAACCAAAACATGAAATCCTTGATTCAATGAAAATGTTGCAAACAAAATGTTTTCAATATTTTCTTTCTCATTGTAAGTCGGTATGATAACAATTTTTTCCAATAAATTTCTTGATTATTATAGAAGATTAAAAGTATGAATTTGTAACAAAATATTTAGCCCCTATTTAATTAATGTTCTGTTTAAAATTTCTGTAAGCTTTTGTTTGGTATTTCTGGCAAAATCACCTTTCATCATCCAATCATAATACTGCGGTTCTTCTTTAAGAACTTTGGTCACTAATTTACCTTTATGTTTTCCAAAATTAAAAACTTCCACTCCATTTACTTTTATAAACCTGCGAGCAAAATCAACTATATCATCTTCTCCAGTAAACTTAACAATACTTTCTACAGTATTACCTATTTCAGGATATCTTTCAATTTGAGCTTCTAATACTTCCCAAGTTGCCGATGCATCAACTTCTGCTCCATGAGCCCCATCTAATGTTTTATTGCAATAGAACTTATATGCAGCAGACAATGTTCTTTGCTCCATTTGATGAAAAACTTTTTGTGCGTCAACAAATTTTTTTCCTTCTATACTATATTCCAAACCTGCCCTTAAAAATTCTTCAATTAATAGAGGCATATCAAATCTGTTGCTATTATAACCTCCAATATCACATCCTTCAATAAATTGCTTGATTTCATTTGCTACTTGTTTAAAAGTAGGTGCATCTTTTATCATTGCATCATCAATACCATGAACTGCTGTAGACTCTGCAGGAATTGGCATTTCGGGATTGATTAGTTTTCTTTTAACTTGTTTACTTCCATCAGGTAAAATTTTAACAATGGCAATTTCTACAATTTTATCTGTACTGATATTCGTACCTGTAGTTTCTAAGTCAATAAACGATAAGGGACGAGTAAGTTGTAATTTCATATTTAGAATTAATTTGAGCAGTACGAAAGTAAGATAGAAATACTTCTCAAGAGAATTGAATGTTATTGCTACAATGAATTATAAAAAATATTAGTGATAAGAAATAAATAGGATACTAAAATTTATTCTTCCACATCATACTTTCAATTGGTTTATTAGGTTGTCCGCTATATTTTGCATTTCCTTTTTCATTGTATTTTATCTCTACCTCCCCATCAACAGGGAAATAAATCAATTGTCCAATTGGCATTCCTTTATAAATACGAACAGGCTGTTTAACAGAAATTTCTAAAGTCCAGTTTCCGCAAAAGCCTACATCACCTTTGCCGGCTGTTGCATGAATATCAATACCCAAGCGCCCTGTAGAAGACTTACCTTCTAAAAAGGGAACGTGTGCATGGGTTTCTGTGTATTCGGCTGTAACGCCTAAATAAAACTCGTGTGGCAACAATAAGAACCCATCTTCTGGAATTTCAAAACATTCAATAGTATTATGCTTTTTTGCATCTAATTCTGCATCAACATATTTTGCCAAGGTAGATCCGAGATGAACATCATAACTATTTGTACCTAAATCATGACGGTTGTAAGGTTCAATTTTAATTGTACCTTTTTCCATTTCTTCCAAAATTCTTTTGTCTGTTAAAATCATAGTCAATTGGTTAAACTAATAAATCAATTAATAAGTCATGTTAAAAACGCCATTGAATTCATTCGAATGTAATTCGAAATTATTTGAAACATTAAATTCAGGTTTCAGCCATTACTTTTGTGTTGACAACCGCAATATAATTCGTAATTCATCATCCAAAAAGTTTGTCTTTAACATGCCATTGTTTTATCAACAAGATATCAACGAAAACACCAAGCTGGCAATCTGGAAAATTGAGGAAGATGAAGATTTTTTTAAAGATAAGCTTTCTGTTGATTCAAATATTATTCATACAAAAAAGAGAACTGAACACCATGCCGGCAGGTATTTGCTAACTTATTTGTATCCTGAATTTCCATTTCACAAAATATTAATTTCTGAATCAAACAAACCCTTCTTGCAAAATCAAGAATTTCAGTTCTCTATATCACACACTTCAAATTTTGCAGCTGCAATCGTAAGTAAATCAAATAATGTGGGCATAGATATTGAGATTACAGATGAAAGAGTGATGAAAGTGGCGCATAAGTTTTTAAGTGACCATGAGATGGCAATATTTAGTTTAAATAATCGAAATAATTTAAACTCATCAATCTCTTCAAGAGATAAAAATTACAATGTAAATGAATATTATCAAATTAAGCTCTTAACGACACTTTGGAGTTGTAAAGAAACCATTTATAAATGGTGGGGAAATGGGAAAGTAGACTTTAAGAAAATGATTGCCATTGATTATTTTAAATTAGAAAAAACAGGTAAAATTGAATCAGTTTTTACAGAAAGCGGCAGCTCTAGAATATCAAATCTATTAATTGATTATAAAATATTTGAGGATTTGTGTTTAACTTTTACTTACTTATAAATCTTAAATAAAAACTTACTAAAATAATAAAACCCAAGACTGTATTTTGGTTAAATTATAACAATAGTCTTATGCATCTTAATTTACTGCTACCTGACTTATCTTGGTAATAATAATCTGAGGACTCACCCCCAATATTAAACGTCAGTTTGACTTGTGCTGAATAAAAGAAATCTATCGGAATCTTGTTTCCTCTGTAATAAGTTTTTTGATTAAATGGAAGAAATCCAGGGTATTCTCCACCTCTATAAGAATAGCTTGCGCTTAACGATTTACCCTCTGCTAAGAAATAAGATGGGTCCACGTATTGCTGAATACTGATATCATCCAAATAATCTGTAAAAGTATATCTAAAAAAAATCTCACCTGATAATTGTGTGCTTTTATTGATGGAAATTTTCAAACCACCACCGCCACCAATATTCATTTGTACTAAACTATAAGGTTTTCTATCAGGGAATGCTGCTAATCCTTGTCCTTCTGTTCCAAACTTTTGCAGTTTAACTAATTTTCCAGTGGTCCCATCATGAGTAACAGGATCAAAACCGAATACTCCCGGCCCGATAAATGCATAAGGGATAATCTTGAAGTCATTTTCATTTAAAAAATCGTACTCGGCTGCCAAATTAACGTCCCATACAAAACTTGAAAAATCTAAGTTTCTTTCCTTATTATTTGGTTTATTACTATTTCTATCATTTCCTCTGATACCTAGCCCTGATATTGTTACACGGCCTCTGAACTGATTGGAAAAATCATAGCTCCCTGCAAAGCTAACGGCAGGAGACAAGTCTTTTGGTGTTGGCATACCAACTAATTCACCAAAATATGCACTCCATCCCAAAGCTGCCGAAAATCTGGTAGTTTGTGAGAAAGTCACTATAGAAATAAGATAAAAAAATACAATAAGAAATAAATATTTCATAAAAAAGTTATGAAACAAATTTAGTAAAAAAGTATAAGAGCTGGGTACTCAAATTATATATAAAATAACAATCATTATATATGATGATTCTTATAACCATTTAAGATGATAAAATGCAGCGTACAAAGCACCTACCTGTACTCCATGTAATATTTTACCTTCCTTTAAAAGTTCTAAAATTTCTTCTTTGGAATAAAGAATGGTTTCAATGTCTTCAAATTTATCTAAATTCTGATCACCCAATAATTTAGCACCTGTTGCGAGATAGAAATGGGCATAATTGTTATTTGTAGCCGGATTAGGAGCAGTTTTATAAAGTAGCTTCAAATCGTTTATTACATAACCTGTTTCTTCCAATACTTCTCTAATTGCCGCATCTTCAGGATTTTCTTTTGCATCGATAACTCCACCAGGTAATTCAATTGTAGTTGTCTGAATTGCATGTCGGTATTGCTTTACCATTACAATTTCTTCATTTTCGGAAATCAAAACAACATTACACCAATTTGGAAATTCTAAAACATAATAGGGTTCAATTATTGTACCATCAGGCATTTCACAATAATCTGCTCTTGCAATAAACCATTTATCTTCAAACACGTATTTTGAAGAGTGTAACTTCCAGGTAAGATCTTTCATAAATTTATTTTATTACCAACCTTTGGATTCCTTTAAAGTATTAATGTGTGCAACATGGTGTTTTCCATGCCATGCATACAACCCCAATAAAAACCATAAAGTCATCTCTCTCCCACTTTCAGGATGAATCACTTTTCTTTGAAATTGTTCCTCGGTCAAATCTTTTATGGCATGCAACCATCGGATATGTAGCGCATGTAATAAAGTTACTGAAATGTTGATTGGAACTGATTCAATATCTTTTAAAAGAGACCAAGCATTTTCGTCGTAAGGTTTTATGATTGGCGAATCCTCTGTTAATCCTAATTTAAACCGAATCATAGCATTCATGTGGCTATCTGCGATATGATGTACTAATTGCTGTACTGTCCATCCTTCATCTCTGTAGGGTGTTTGAAGTTGAAATTCATCTAAACCCTGAACAGCGAGCTCTAACTCTTGTGGTAAAAATTGAATATCTAAAAACCATTTGTTTTTTTGCTCCAAAGAATATTCAACCGGTTCATATTTACCTATAGGATAACGAGGATCTGTCATAATAATTTTATTAATCTTCTCTTATAGAATGTCCAGTTAAGTGTATAAAAACATCTTCGAGATTCGCTTGCTTTACTTCTTTAGGTCTTTCGAATCCGGTGGCGACTAAATCATCGATTAATTTATCAGGGCTCGCAAGTGCGATAATATTTCCACTATCAATAATGGCTACTCTATCACATAAAATTTCAGCTTCATCCATATAATGAGTGGTTAATATAACTGTTGTACCCATTTGACGAATGTCTAAAATTAAGTCCCATAAATTTCTTCTAGCCTGAGGATCTAAGCCGGTGGTTGGCTCATCTAAAAAAATAATTTTGGGTTTATTGATCAATGTTGTAGCAATACTAAAACGTTGTTTCTGCCCCCCACTCAATTCTTTAAATTTTGATTTTGCCTTATCGGTGAGATTTACTTTTTGCAACAAAAATATTGGTTCAACTTCTTCATTGTATAACCCTGCAAAAAGTTGTAGTAATTCTACCAAATTCAAACCAGGATAATATCCGCTCGTTTGTAATTGTACACCAATAATTTTTTTTATTTCATTGGGATTAGTATCTAAATTAATCCCATCTACAAAGACTTCGCCACTTGTTTTGCTGCGTAATGTTTCTATTATTTCCAATGTAGTTGATTTCCCTGCACCATTTGGA
>CANGTN010000060.1 GCA_947456805.1 Chitinophagaceae bacterium
GAGTGAAGCTTTTCTGATTTCAACATTATTGATTTCAGCACAATTTGCAAAGGAGTGATTTGTTGGCGGACAAATAATAATATTATTTTGAGTTGGGTCACAAAAACTACGACAAAGCAAATCAATACATTCGTAAATTCCATTGCCTAAAAAAATATTATCAACTGAAATATTTTTCACCATACCGATAGATTCTTTCAATTTTAATTGAGCTGAATCTGGATAACGGTGATACCATTTTGTTAAAGGGCTTCCAAGTGCATTTTCGTTTTTATCTAGCCGAATTTTTATAACATTGGCATCCTGATTTTCTATTGATATTTTTTCAATAAATGTTTTAATATTTTCCCTAAGTAAATTACGTATATCAATATTCATGTACGGATAATTAAATTTATAAATACAATAATTTTCTATGAAGCATATATCTTAAAAAGCCTCAATTAACATTAATAAAAGCCAAATATATTCAAACAACAGAGTTCCAACATCATACTTGCAAATGAACCTTTACATTTGCAGAAGTTTAATTGATTGTATGAAGCAATTTGATGTTCCCAATATTTACAGAAGTGAATTAATCAGCGCCATTAAAAACAATCGAAAGCAAGCAGATAAGTTGAAAAAAGACTTTAGCCCAACTTTATTGGATTTTGGCAATTTAAAAATATATCTGGCACGCCATTTTGGTTTTTGCTATGGTGTTGAAAATGCAATAGAAATTGCTTTCAGAACTATTGATGATAATCCGGGAAAAAGAATTTTTCTTTTAAGTGAAATGATTCACAATCCTCAGGTAAATCATGACTTACTAAGCCGTGGAGTTCAATTTTTACAAGATACACATGGTCATCAACTAATCGATTTTGATACTATTACTAGTGAAGATATTGTTCTGATCCCTGCATTTGGAACTACACTTGCAATCGAAAAAATGCTGAATGACAAAGGCATTCCTACAGAAAAATATAATACAACCTGTCCTTTTGTAGAAAAGGTTTGGAACCGTGGCGAACAGATTGCACAAAAGGGTTACAGCATTGTAATACATGGGAAAGCAAAGCATGAGGAAACAAGAGCTACATTTTCACATGCCTCAAATGTTACACCAACAGTTGTGGTAAACGACATGGAAGAAACAATTGAACTGGCAAAATACATTACCGGAGAAAAAGCAGAAGCTGAATTTTATACAGCCTTCAAAGGCAGGTACAGTGAGGGTTTCAACGTAAAAACTGATTTACAGAAAATTGGTGTAATCAATCAAACTACACAATTGGCTACTGATACACAGGCAATTGCTGATTATTTAAAACAAGTAATGATTCAGCATTACCAATTAGATGCTGCAAACATTGCTGCACATTTTGCAGACACCAGAGACACTTTGTGTTATGCAACAAATGACAATCAATCTGCGGTTGCAGGATTATTAAAAATAGAAGCAAACCTTGCTATAGTAATTGGTGGTTATAATTCTTCTAATTCTTCACACTTAGTAGAATTGTGCGAAGAAAAATTACCTACTTATTTTATTGACAGTGCAGATAAAATAATCAATAAAAATGAAATCGTTGATTGCAACTGGAAAACAAAAGAACAACGAACTGTGCATAATTTTTTAGGCAATAATTCAACTACAACCATTTTAATTACCAGTGGTGCAAGCTGCCCGGATGCATTGGTTGAAACCGTTATCAGAAAACTGGCAGATTATTACAATGCTGGTGAAATGGTAGATCAATTAATAGAAAAATTTAAATAATAATCGCTAACACTTTTCAACAAAAACAAAATGGGCATAGCAGACAAATTACAAGCAATGAAAAACGAAAAAGCAGCAGCCAACTTATTGGCAGGAGAAACATTTTTAGCAGAAAATAAACTTCGTGAAGGTGTTGTAACAACAGAAAGTGGTTTACAATACGAAGTGTTAACAATGGGCACGGGAGATAAACCTTGGGCTACACACACTGTAACTTGTCATTACCATGGTACAACTATTGATGGCAGTGTATTTGACAGTAGTGTGCAACGTGGGCAGCCTGCGAGTTTCCCATTAAATATGGTCATCAAAGGATGGACTGAAGGTTTACAATTAATGCCAACCGGAAGCAAATTCAGATTCTTTATTCATCCAAGTATGGCCTATGGTGAAAGACAAGTGAGTGCTGTAATTGGACCAAATTGCACATTGATATTTGATGTTGAATTAATTTCTTTCAAGTAGTTTAATAAAATCAAAATGCCGATGATTTATTGTAAAAAATCATCGGCGTTTTTTATATCAATTCGCTTAATTCCAACCAACGCAGCTCTTTAACTTCAAGAATTTGACCTATTTCAATTAGTCGCTTACTGATCATTTCCATTCTTTCATAGGAAATTGAACCGCCACTCATTTCTAAAGTGAGTTGTTCTTTTTCAAGTTCTAAATTGGGTATTTCAACTTCCAATTCTTCAAACTCACGTTTTTCTTTAAAACCAATTTTTCGTTTTGTAGTTGTTGCAGCATCATTCGTAGCAGCAATGATAGAAGCTTCAGTTGATTGACCTTTGCTTTTATGTTGTTCTAATGCTTGCCATTTATTTTCTTTCTTCTCATTGTCTTTCAGCCAAATTCTGTATTGTGTATAGGTTCCGGGGAAATCTCTTACCTCTCCATTTCCTTCAAAAATAAATAAATGATCTACTAGCCTATCCATAAAATATCGATCATGGCTAACAATTAACACACAACCCTGGTAGTCTTCTAAAAATCTTTCCAATACAGCCAATGTAGGTAAATCCAAATCATTGGTAGGTTCATCTAATATTAAAAAATTAGGATTTTTAAACAACACAGAAAGTAATTGTAAGCGCTTTTTTTCTCCACCACTTAAAGAATTTAAGTAGGTGTATTGTTTATCGGGTGTAAATAAAAACAACTCTAAAAACTGCGCAGCACTTAAGCTTCCGCCATTTGCCAAAGGAAAATTTTCGGCAATATCTTTTACATATTCTATTACCCTTACATTTTCTTTAATGACCAAACCCTGTTGTGAAAAATTTCCAAATACTACTGTATCTCCAATATTGATTTTACCATTATCTACTGCTTCAATTTGTTGCAGCATATTTAAAAAAGTACTTTTCCCTACGCCATTTTTCCCAATTATACCAATTCGTTCGCCCTTGCTAAAACTATAATCAAATCCTTTTAATATTGGCAAGTCGCCATATGATTTATATACTTTTTTCATTTCAACAATCTTACCACCCAGTCTACTCATTTTCATTTGCAGTTGCACCAGATTGTCTTCAATTTTTTGCTTGGCTTTTGCTTCTACTTCGTAAAAATTATCTTGTCGGCTTTTACTTTTAGTCGTACGTGCTTTTGGTTGCTTGCGCATCCATTCTAATTCTTTTCTAAATTCATTTTTAGCCTTATCAATACTTGCTTGTTCACTTTCAATTCGGGCAGCTTTTTTTTCCATGTAGTTTTCATAATCACCACGATATACATACATGTTGCTGCGTTCCAATTCCCAAATTTCTTCACTTACTGCATCTAAAAAATATCTGTCATGCGTAACCAATAATAAGGTTACATTTTCCTGATTTAAATACAACTCCAGCCATTCAATCATCTCAACATCCAAATGATTGGTAGGTTCATCCATCATCAACAAAGTATGCTTATGGTCAAACCCAATTGCAATAAGAGTTTTAGCCAATGCAACTCTTTTACGTTGTCCTCCGCTTAAATTACTAACTGGTTGTTCTAAATGATGCACATTCAACTTTGTTAAAATTTGATTCACCTTCACTTCGAATTCCCATGCATTCAAGTCATCCATTTTGCCAAACAAGTCAGCAAGCTTTTCACCATCTTCACTTTCGGTAGCCATTTCGTATTCACGAATTACATTCATTACAGGATGGTTGGTATCGAAAATATTTTCAAGTACAGTTTTAGTTTCATCAAAATGAGGATCTTGTTCAAACAAAGCAACAGTAACGTCCTTATGAATAAAGAGTTTTCCCGAATCGGGCTTTTCCTGGCCATTTAAAATTCTTAGCAATGTGCTTTTTCCAACACCATTACGGGCAATTAAAGCAATTTTATCACCCTCATTTATATGAAATGAAATATTATTAAACAATGGATTGATACCATAACTTTTAGTAAGTCCTTCCGCTGAGATATAATGCATGCAGCGAAGATAAGTGATTGCAGGTTGGGGGTTTGATAATCAAATATTTTAAAAATCAATATAGACAAATTATAAATAATTTTTATAACTAAAAATGTTGTAGTCATAAAATAAAAAATCATCACTTAGCATTAAACCAAACAGGAGATGCATCATCTGGTGTTGCATTGTAATTGATAAACAATTCTTCACCGGTATTTATTTTCTTGATTGTTTTGATAGAAATAGTTTCTGTATCATAGTCCATCTCATATTCACAATTGGCATTGTAACTATGATTATACATAGAAACGTATCCCAATCCCAATGCACCTTTTTTCTTGTTTTTACCCCACTCAAAAATGTAATAGTACAGCTTGGTTTGGTCAATTATTTTTCTGTCTGTTTTATCTAATACAATTACAGGAGAGATTTCAATTGTCGTATTCGCAGGAATATCGGCAGAAGTAAAAACGCCTCTTCCTTTTTCAGTGGAATCTGAAATATATAAAACTGGTAAAATCATTTGATTTAAAATTAAATCAAATATAGTTTTAAAAACAGTGTCGTTGATTTTGCAATAGCATCAGTTCGATAAATACTTTTTTCAATGCAATCTACTGTTATGTATGTTGAGTTTATTATCTTGCAGCAGTTATGAGTTTAGAATTAGAACAAGAAAATTTACAGGAGCGATTTAGTAGCATAATTCAAACAGAAGATCGAATTGCCATAAGGGATTTTTTGAACGAACTAAACATAAGTGATGTTGCAGAATTGATAAATGACAATCCCGACTATGAAGCTACCATCATTGCTAACATGGCAATACACCGTGCTGCAATGGTTTTTAAAATTTTAGATTTATCTACTCAAAAACAAATTGTAAAAGAATTACCTTCTAATAAAGTTGCAGAATTATTAAACCAGTTACCCGCTGATGACAGAACAGATTTTTTAGAAGAATTACCAAAAATTGTTATCAGGGATTTAATCAGATTACTAGATCCTGAAGAAAGAAAAATAACCCTGTCATTACTGGGTTATCCGGAAGATAGTGTGGGTAGATTAATGACACCGGATTATGTTTACGTATACCCTGAAAATACGGCTGCACAGGTATTTGAAACAATCCGAAAATTTGGAAGAAACAGTGAAACGATTGATGTTATTTATGTAATCAACAAACAAGGAGAATTGATTGACGACATCAGAATCAGAGATATAATTCTTGCTGAACCTGATAAAAGAGTGGAAGACTTAATTGATGGAAGAGTTGTTGCATTGAATGTAAATGATGACCAGGAACATGCAAATCAAGTTTTCAAAATGAACAATCGTGTTGCATTGCCGGTAACAGACGATAACAATAAGTTATTGGGCATTGTAACAATTGATGATATGCTTTGGGTAGCTAATGAAGAGTTTAGCGAAGACATGCAAAAAATGGGCGGTACAGAAGCGTTGAATGAACCTTATTTAGACATTCCTTTATTACAATTATTCAAAAAAAGAATTGGCTGGTTGGTTGTTTTGTTTATTGGTGAAATGCTTACTGCTACTGCAATGGGGTATTTTGAAGATGAAATTACAAAGGCTGTAGTACTTGCTTTATTTGTGCCACTAATCATCAGTAGTGGTGGCAATAGTGGTAGTCAGGCTAGCACACTAATAATTCAAGCTATGGCAATTGGGGAAATTACCATCGCAGATTGGTGGCGTGTATTGAGAAGAGAACTTTCAAGCGGTTTAATGCTTGGCTTTGTTTTAGGTTTGATTGGTTTTGTTCGTGTTGCTGTTTGGCATAGCATCATTCCTACATTGTATGGAGAACATTGGATGATGATTGGATTTACAGTAGGTTTTAGTTTGGTGGGTGTAGTACTTTGGGGAACACTTAGCGGCAGTATGTTACCCATGTTATTGAAAAAATTAGGAGCCGATCCTGCGGTATCATCTGCACCATTTGTAGCAACTTTAGTAGATGTAACAGGTTTGATAATTTATTTCACTTTTGCTTATATTTTTTTACAAGGGTTATTATTATAGTTCAATTTATAATTGAAAATTATTGAACAATTTATTTTAGAAAAATATTCAAATTCTCATTGTCATTTAATATTCTACTAAAAATATTGAATCAGATTTAATTTAGATTCGAATAAAACAAGGCAAACTCTTGCAATATCTCAGCAATATACTTGCATCAAAACGCAACTAGCAAAAGATGATTTTCATTGTTGCAATCTTGACTTAGAATCATATT
The DNA here is from genome assembly GCA_947456805.1 of Chitinophagaceae bacterium. Taxonomy (GTDB): domain Bacteria; phylum Bacteroidota; class Bacteroidia; order Chitinophagales; family Chitinophagaceae; genus UBA1930. Next base: position 6,442 of record CANGTN010000060.1, read on the forward strand.
TAACAGCTAATATATTGGCTATTTAAATCGTATTTTGCAAATCAAATAATTGAAATCATAAATAATATTTCTATCATTTTCTAATACAATAAAATATGTGTGGAATTGTGGGTTATACAGGTGGTAAAGAAGCCTATCCGGTAATTTTAAAAGGCTTAAAGCGCTTGGAATACAGAGGGTATGACAGTTCCGGTGTTGCTCTAATTAATAGTGGGCTTAAAGTATACAAAAAGAAAGGTAAAGTAGCCGAATTGGAAGAAAGTGTTATTGGTAAAGATTTGCATGCACATGTTGGTATCGGTCATACAAGATGGGCAACACATGGTGAACCAAGTGACAGAAATGCACATCCTCATGTAAGTAACAGCGGAGAGTTAGCAATGATACACAATGGTATCATTGAAAATTATGTACCTATCAAAAATGATTTACTAAAAAAAGGATATACTTTTTCAAGTGATACAGATACAGAAGTATTACTCAATTTTATTGAAGATATCAAGAAAAATAACAACTGCACTTTAGAAGAAGCATTGAGAATTGCATTGAAAAGAATTGTCGGTGCATATTGTATTTTATTGGTTGCAGCAGATGATCCTGAAACTATCATTGCTGCAAGAAAAGGAAGTCCATTGGTAATCGGCATTGGTAAGGGAGAACATTTTTTAGCAAGTGATGCAAGTCCAATTATTGAATACACAAAGGAAGTTGTGTATGTGAATGATTATGAAATTGCAATTGTTCGTCCTAATGAATTAATATTGAAAAATTTGGGTAATGAAAAGCAAACTCCTTTCATTACTAAATTAGATATGGAACTTGCGGCAATAGAAAAAGGTGGATATGACCATTTCATGATTAAAGAAATTCATGAACAATCGGATACTATTCATGATTGTTTGCGAGGCAGATTGTTAGTAGAACAAAGTCAAATTGTGATGAGTGGAATTGAAGATCATTTAGAAGCACTAACGCATGCACAACGAATGGTAATTGTGGCTTGTGGCACAAGTTGGCACGCAGGTTTGATTGCAGAATATATGATTGAGGAGTTATGCAGAATACCTGTTGAAGTAGAATATGCAAGTGAATTCAGATACCGTAATCCAATCATCCACAAAGGCGATGTCATCATTGCTATTTCACAGAGTGGTGAAACTGCGGATACTTTAGTTGCATTAGAAAAAGCAAAAGAACAAGGTGCATTTATTTTTGGGGTAGTGAATGCAGTTGGCAGTAGCATTGCACGCATCAGTCACGCAGGTGCTTATACACATGCCGGACCAGAAATTGGTGTAGCAAGTACAAAAGCATTTACAGGACAGTTGGCAGTATTGGCTATGATGGCTTTGAAGATTGGTTATTCAAAAGGTACAATTTCTCATGAAAGATATTTGAAACTTATCAACGAATTAGATGCAATCCCTGAAAAAGTAACTGAAATTTTACAAGACACTTCAAACATACAAGCAATTGCTACAAAATACAAAGATGCACATGACTTCTTGTTTTTAGGAAGAGGCTACAATTTTCCTGTTGCATTAGAAGGTGCATTGAAACTAAAAGAAATAAGTTATATCCATGCAGAAGGTTATCCTGCTGCAGAAATGAAACACGGACCAATTGCATTGGTTGATGAAAATTTACCTGTAGTATTCGTCGCTACAAAGGATTCATACTACGAAAAAATTGTGAGTAACGTACAGGAAATTAAAGCAAGAAAAGGGAAAGTGATTGCTATTGCTACAACTAGTGATACTGTAATATCAAGTATGGCAGATGATACTATGTTTGTGCCCGATACAGATGAAGTAATTGCACCATTATTAAGTGTTATTCCGTTGCAATTATTAAGTTATTATGTTGGAATTGCAAAAGGAATTGATGTAGACAAACCAAGGAATTTAGCAAAAAGTGTAACGGTGGAATAATTAATCATTTTCATCTGAAAGAAAATCAATCTTTACCAAACTATTATTCATAAAAGATATTGCCAATGTCGCAAAATACTATTAAGAAATCTTATCTGTCTTCTTTAGGATATGGTTTTATTGATTCTACTTTTTTACCAAAAGGAAAAGATGAATATTATTTGCGCAACCTGCAAAATAGAAGTGGTATTAATTACAGGCAATTAACTGCATATGAAATTGAAGTTTTGGTTCGCAATAGAAATACGAGTGACAACTGGAATAAAATTTTAGTAAGCAATGCATTTAATGCAGAACTGGTAAAAAATTGCAAATTTTATGGTTTGGTAAGAATTGGAAAACTAGAACCTTATTGCCTTGAATTTAGCGACCTGAAAGTGCCGGTTGGCTTGTATAATTCAACAATTATCAGTTGTGATCTTGGGGATAATGTTTGCATAGATAATGTCAATTATTTATCCCATTATATTTTAGGAAATGAAATCATCATTAACAATGTAAATGAACTAGTAACCACGAATCATTCAAAATTTGGCAATGGTATTTTAAAGCAAGGCGAAAAAGAATCAATTCGTACTTGGATGGAAATTTGTAATGAAAATGGCGGAAGAAGTGTACTGCCTTTTAATGGCATGCTGCCCGGAGATGCTTTTCTCTGGAGCAAATACAGAGACGATGAAGATTTATTGAAAAAATTTGTTTCATTTACACAAGAAAGATTTACAAATAACCGAGGCTATTACGGAAAAATTGGAGATAGAACTGTTATCAAAAATACAGACATTATCAAAGATGTTTGGATTGGCGAAGATGCCTATATTAAAGGTGCCAACAAACTCAAAAATCTAACGATTCTTTCGGGTGATGAAGGTAGAACACAAATTGGTGAAGGCTGTGAAATAGTGAATGGAATAATCGGTTATGGATGCCGGATTTTTTATGGTGTTAAGGCTGTTCGTTTTGTGATGGCATCACATTCGCAATTAAAATATGGTGCAAGGTTAATCAATTCATACTTAGGAAATAATGCAACTATTTCATGTTGCGAAGTTTTAAATTCATTGATTTTTCCGGCGCATGAGCAACACCACAACAATAGTTTTTTGTGTGCTGCTTTGGTAATGGGGCAAAGCAATATTGCTGCAGGAGCAACGATAGGAAGCAACCACAACTCAAGAGCTGCTGATGGCGAAATTATTGCAGGACGTGGGTTCTGGCCGGGCTTGTGTGTAAGCTTGAAACACAATAGTAAGTTTGCATCTTATACCATGATTGCCAAAGGCGATTATCCCGCAGAATTAAATATTACGCTTCCTTTTAGTTTAATCAGCAATGATGCAAGTGCCAATGAATTACATATTTTACCCGGATTTTGGTTTTTTCACAATATGTATGCACTTGCAAGAAATAAATGGAAATATATTGACAGAGACAAACGTCAGGAAAAAATTCAACACATTGAATACGATTATTTAGCGCCTGATACCATCAATGAAGTATTTGATGCCATTAACTTTTTTGAGGAATGTACAGGAAATGCTTATCTACAAAAAGAACACGCCAATATCAACTTCTCAAAAGAAGAAAAAACAAACCAAGGAAGGTTGTTACTGGAAAATAATGATGGTGCTTTAAATGGATTGGAAATTACTGCAGATGGAGTAGAAAATACAAAACGTAAAGTTGTGATACACAATGTGGCTGCATGTTATCATTTGTACAAAGAGTTGATCTCATTGTATGCAACGCAACAAATTATTTTATTTATTGAAAGTAATAATTACAAAACTTGGAATGATATTTTAAATACATTACCCAAAAAATTAGTCAGAAATGAGTGGCTGAATTTAGGCGGTCAATTAATGCCAACATCAATTGTTCTTGAATTGAAAGAAAAAATAAAAATGGGTAAAATAAAATCATGGGATGAAATTCATATATTTTATACCTCACAAGCATCGTTATACCCAAAGCAAAAGTTAATGCATGCAATTGGTGCATTATTGGAAATTAAAAAAATGAAATTAAAAGATTTTGATACTGCTACTTTACTTCATTTACTGAATGGTGCAGTAACTACAAAAGACTGGATGGTAAAAGGAATTTACCAATCACGTGCAAAAGATTATAACAACAGCTTTAGAAAAATGGTATACGACAATGTTGAAGAAATGAATAATGTAATGGGTGCCTTGGATAAAAACAGCTTCATCATTGAACAACAAAAAGCACTTACACAATTCAGATTACGTGTTACAGAGATAAAGAAGAAGTTGAAATTGAAGTAGATTGTAAGTACTATCACTTTTCAGTTTCTTTATTATTTTTGGAAGATTATGTTGGTCATCTGAAAAAAGAATCATCAGAAGGAGGTTCATCATAATTTGAAATAAGCCTGGCTAAATCTTCCTAAGTTAAATAGACTATCTCTACTTTACAAAAAGTTTCAAGTTGAAATTACGCTTCACTTTCTTTTCATAGATATTTTATATAATTTTA
>CANGTN010000061.1 GCA_947456805.1 Chitinophagaceae bacterium
GTAATGCTTCCTAAAAAACCTGCAATAACTGCAGCAAAAAATAATAATAAAGTCATTGGTTCTTTTACCTGAGAAACTAAAAGGAAGAGAGGTGTTTTTTTTTCTGAAACAATAATCTCATTCAAACCAAATTGTAATAATTTTTTTGCTGCTTGCGCATCAGTTAAACCTTTAATAGATGTATCTAATTTTTGAAATAAAATACTGGTATCTATAGAATGCCACTCCATCATTTAAAACATGTTTTATCAAAAAGATTAATTAGCAATATTGAATTTATTAAAGTATTTAAATCAAATTATGCCATTACCGGAATTGATTTTTGAAGAAAGGTTTGATCTTTTATTTCATCTCTTTTTCCTAAAATATTTTCCAAATCCTCTTTGAAGACAACTTCTTTTTTTAGCAACAGATCCGCAACTTGATGTAAGGATGCAGAATGATCTTTTAGGATTTCTTTTGTTCTCAGATAGGAATCACTTACCAATTTTCTTACCTCTTCATCTATTAATTTCCCTGTTTCTTCACTGTATGGTTTTTGAAAACTTGATTCGGATTGTCCGGACGAATCGTAAAAACTAATATTACCAATTTTTTTATTGAAACCATAATAAACTACCATCATGTATGCTTCTTTTGTGACCTTTTCAAGATCATCTAATGCTCCGGAAGACACTTCACCAAAAATAATTTCTTCAGAAGCCCTTCCTGCAAGTGTTGCACATAAATGTTCAGTAAAAGCAGATTCACTTCTCAATTGTTTTTCTTCGGGTAAATACCATGCAGCTCCTAGTGATTTTCCACGAGGTATTATAGAAACTTTAATAATAGGATCAACATGTTTTAAATACCAACTTACAATTGCATGTCCTGCTTCATGATAGGCAATAATTTTTTTCTCCTCCGGTAAAATAATTTTACTCTTCTTTTCAATACCTGCAACTATTCTATCAATCGCATCTAAAAAATCTTGTCTACCAATAGCGTCCTTTTTTCTTCTTGCCGCAATGAGTGCAGATTCGTTACAGATGTTTGCAATATCTGCTCCTGAGAAGCCCGGTGTTTGTGCAGCAAAAAAATGTGGATCAATGGTTTCATCTGTTTTAAGTGGTCTTAAGTGCACTTTAAAAATAGCTTCTCTTTCTTTTAAATTAGGCAACTCCAGATAAATATGTCTATCAAAACGACCTGGTCTAAGTAATGCAGTATCTAACATATCAGCACGATTTGTAGCTGCTAAAACAATTACGCCACTATTCGTTCCAAAGCCATCCATTTCTGTTAGTAATTGATTCAATGTACTTTCTCTTTCATCATTTGCACCACTCAAAAAAGCACCCTTTCCTCTCGATCTGCCAATCGCATCTATTTCATCTATGAAAATAATACAAGGTGCTTTTTCTTTTGCTCGTTTAAATAAATCACGAACCCTTGAAGCACCAACTCCTACAAACATTTCAACAAACTCAGAACCTGAAATAGAAAAAAATGGAACTTGTGCTTCGCCTGCAACAGCTTTTGCAAGAAGTGTTTTACCAGTTCCCGGTGGACCAACAATTATAACACCTTTGGGAATCTTTGCACCCAAACTTGTAAATGAATCTGGGTTTTTGAGAAATTCAATAATTTCTCTAACTTCCATTTCAGCTTCATCTAAACCTGCAACATCATCAAATGTTACCGTACTTTTTTCTTTTTCAAAAAGTGTTGCAGTTGATTTTCCGAAATTAAAAACTGAAGAACCTCCAGTACCTATTCCACCAACACCAACAGATTTTTTTATTAAAAAATTCCAAACAGCAAACAATAAAAAAAATGGTAAAACCCAACCTAGTATGCCCCAAAACCAATTTGTTTTTTTTACATAGCTTACATTGATTTTATCAGCGCCAATGGTTATTTTTTGCGCTTCTTCTAATTTTCGCTCAAATGATTCTACAGAACCTATAGTAAATGAATAATGAGGACCTGGGTTGAAACCCTTGCCAAACAGAGGTTTCAGCACTTCCTTAAAAGCAGGATCATTAATCATTTCCTTTTTAATATACACTTCTGCAGATTCATTATTCACCACTACAATTTTATCTACAGCATTTTTATAGATAATATCTTTTTCAAATTGCTGCCAGGTAATTTCTTTACCTGACGGAAAAAAATTAAAAACAGAAGACGAAACCAACAATATAAAAATGAATACATATACCCATGTCCAATTAAACCTTTTACCTGAAATATCAGATTTTTCAGATCCTGAATCTTCTACTTTTTTTTTTGTGTTATTCATTTAATGAAGGTTAATTGCAATTACAAAATGAAAAATGATAGACATCAATTTTAATTATGAAACACATTAGCAATTCTGAATAAAAAATATTGATAGCAAGTACTAAATAAAAAACAAGGCAGATTTGTTAACCTGCCTTGCAATCAACTACCATAGTTTTATTTACTTTTTACAGCAATTATATCTATGTAAGTCTATTTAAATCCGCACATTGTCGTTGTTAAATTAACAGCTTTTATGCTGCGTTACAGGTAAAATAGTTTACTGTCTTTTAAAACAGCTATTTCTATTTTTCTTTTTTAACAGACCAATTTCGGATTAAAGTGATACAAATCTACTATCCATCTTCACTGGCAATCAATGATATAAAATCAGTTACAAGATGATTAAAATCAACATTCATTTTTTATAAAACCAAAACATAAAATGAGAAATAATTATTTATAAAACGATTGTAATTACTAAAAGAAAAAATCAACTGATGATGATCAAATAAATAAATGACTAATATCAAAAACTATAACCTGAAAGTGTAATTAGTTTGATATCTCAAAAAATGATACACTAAAATATTATAACAATGACAAAGTTTTCAGAGAATAGTACCAAAGTTTTAGAAGAATTATATCTTGAAAGAGACGAGAATGGAACAACGCAGGAAACTCCAGCAGCATTATTCAAAAGGGTTTCAAAACACATTGCATCTGCCGAATTATTTTGGGGAGATATATTCACAGCCGAAAAATGGGAAAAACAATTTTTTGAAATAATGGATAATCTTTTATTTCTTCCAAATTCACCCACATTAATGAATGCAGGAAAGGCATCAAGGCAGTTGAGTGCTTGTTTTGTATTACCAATAGAAAACAGTAACAGCATTATTTTCAGCAGTTTACAATCTGTAGAAACCATTCAGCAAACCGGTGGTGGAACCGGATTTAATTTTTCACATATAAATCCTAAAAATGAATTCTTTAATACATCAGAGCAAACATACAATGGACCAATTTCTTACATGAAAATGATTGACTCTGCCACAGAAAAAGTAAGACACAATAGAAAAAGAAGAGGTGCTAACATTGGCATATTAGATATTAGCCATCCCGACATAGAAGAATTTATTACTTCGAAATCTGATAAAGAAGCACTTAATAATTTCAATATTTCTGTAGCAGTATCAGATGAGTTTATGAAAACACTCGAACGAAATGATGATTGGACATTAATTCATCCACAAACAAAAGAGCCAATAAAAAAAATTCATGCAAGATTACTTTGGAATAAAATTATTGAGAGTGCATGGCATACCGGTGATCCGGGATTAATTTTTATAGATACTATAAACAAACAAAATGCAACACCATTATTAGGTGTAATAGAATCTACCAATCCTTGTGGCGAAGTGCCTTTGCTACCTAATGAGTCATGCAATCTTGGATCTATTAATGTATCGAAATTTATAAAGAAAAACAATGGAAGCTATGAAATTGACTGGCATAAATTAGAAGATGTGGTAACTATTGCTATTCGTTTTTTAGACAATGTAATTGAAGTAAATAACTATACTTCTGCGGCAATAAAAAACATGTCATTAGGTAACAGAAAAATTGGATTGGGTGTAATGGGTTGGGCGGAACTTTTAATCTTACTAGAACTCCCTTATGATTCTGACAGAGCTGTAAGATTAGCAGGACAATTGATGCAATTTATTCAACAACAAAGTTTTGATACATCAGTTTTACTTGCAAAAGAAAGGGGTGTTTTTCCGAATTGGGACAAGAGTATTTATTTTCCGCATCAACCTATCCGTAACGCAACAAGGACAGGCATTGCGCCAACCGGAACTATTTCTATTATTGCTGAAACTTCTTCATCAATTGAGCCATTATTTGCATTAGCTTATCAAAAGCAACATGTGTTGTATGATGAAACACTCACATTTATAAATCCATTATTTATCAACTATCTAAAAACACATCATTTATACTCAGCATCCATTATTGAAGATATTATTGCAGAAGGTGTAATTACAGAAAATACTTCATTACCTTATTCCGTAAAAGAGTTGTTTAAAACAGCTTTGCAAATTGAACCAGACTGGCATTTGTGTCATCAACTTGCATTTCAAAGATTTACAGACAATGCTGTTTCAAAAACAATCAACTTACCCGAAGATGCATCAATTAAAACCGTAGATGAAATTTATAAAAAAGCCTGGCTGCAAAAGGCAAAAGGTATAACTATCTTTCGTTACAATTCAAAAGGCAATCAAGTAATGTTACAAGGAGTTAAAAACGAACCAACTAGTTGTGAAGTTTGTAGTTAAAATGATTTATTAAATCTACCTATTACTTTTTGAAGAACAAATTTCATCTGCAATATCTTTAAATAAGGTGTTGTAAAAGTTTTATATGATTTTATTTTCAGAATACTATTTTTACATCATAAATAAAATGAAATGCTAACCACTGCACTAGATGAAATCATACAAAAAAGAAGATCTAACAGAAAATTTGATACAACCATAAAAGTTCCAAACGAAGTAATTCAAAGAAGTTTAGAACGTGCAATACTATCGCCCAATAGCAGTAACATGCAATTATGGGAGTTTTACTGGTTACAATCTGAATCAGAAAAAAATAAATTTCACGCTTTGTGTCTGGATCAGTCTGCTGCAAAAACTGCATCACAAATGGTGGTTTTTGTAACAAGAAAAGATCTTTGGAAAAAGAGAGCCAACTGGAATGCAGAATTAATAAAAAGCAGTATCAAAGGTGAACCAAATGTAATGCAAAAAAGAGGACTTCAGTACTATACAAAGCTGATGCCACTTGCATACAGAGGAGATTTCTTTGGAATTTTTACATGCATCAGAAAAACAATTAGTTTTTTCATGGGATTAACAAAGCCCTTCTATCGCCTGGGAGGCAAATGTGATCATCGAATAACCGTACACAAATCATGCGCATTGGCTGCACAAACCTTTATGCTTTCTATTGCAGCCGAAGGTTACGAATCCTGTCCTATGGAAGGATTTGATGCCATTCGTGCAAAGCAAGCATTGAACTTACCAAGTGGTGCAGAAATCAATATGATTGTAGCTGTAGGGAAAGGAACAGCTGAAGGCATTTGGGGACCAAGAAACAGAGTCCCTTACAATGAAGTTGTGGTAGTTCGTTAGAACTATAGATGTTCATTATTCTTTTTGTTGTTAATTTTGTATAAAATGTTTTTCCATGCATAAGATTTTACTAGGCGCATTTTTATTAATTGCCACAGTTTCTTTGGCACAAGTTGACACCACAGATAATTTTGATTATAGCAAGTTTGGAGAGGCTGAAGGTGTTAAACGCTATTGCACGCAAAAAGTATTAAATCAAAGTCCACAAAAAATTATTAGTATTGGTTTTGACAGGTACGGCTCTTTTGTGATGCCTGGTGTTCCACTTGGTGGCATGTTACCTGCATTCAAAGATGTTAATGTGCAACAGGTATCTGCGCTAAAGGCACAAGTAAACTTTCCAGTCATTTCAAATAATAAAATTATTTGGCAACTGGGTGCCAACTACTGGGGTAGTAATTTTGTAATTGAAAAGCCGGTGTCTACACAATTTGCAACATATCTCAACAACCACACTATGACAAGTGCAGGTATAAATACCACTATTTTTAAACCATTAAACGAAAAGAATTTTTTAATCATTCAAGCAAGCGCAGACGTTAATGGACTTTTTCATAACATGAGTGCGATCAACAAAGACGCCCTTACATTAAGTGGTACATTTATTTACGGCTGGAAAAAATCGGAAAAAAACATGATTGGTACTGGTATAGCGCGCACTTACCGCGCCGGTCAACTCATTCATGTACCTATTTTATTTTGGAATAAAACATTTAACGACAAATGGGGTATGGAACTCTTACTACCTGCCAGAGGATTTTTGCGTTACAATTTTTCCACACTCAATATGTTACAAGCAGGATTTGAGTTAGAAGGCAATCAGTTTTGGATGCCAAGCAGCAATAGAATCGAAAATGGAGCAGTATTTATACAAAGAGGCGAGCTTAAGCCTAAAGTGATGTGGGATAAAAAAATAAGTGGCTTTGTATGGTTCCACGCAGAGGCTGGCATGCGATACAACTGGCGTTTTGAAGTAATGAATGAATACAATGGGAAAAAAGAATCCCAACGCTACTTTGAAAGCAGGTTGGGTAACCCTTTATATTTTAATATTGGATTTAACTTTGTATCACCTTAATACCTGTTTAGTCCAAGTATCAGTTCTTCCGATGATTGAAATGCCAATATAACCTCTAACCTCAAGTGAGTTGGCGTTTTGCAACTTCATAGTACAAGAATAGGTATTGCCATTTTTTGGATCATAAATATTGCCTTCATCCCAAACGTTTTCACCTTTGTAATTAAATCCCCAAATATTTATAAGGCCTAAAATGGGACGAGTTTTTGAAGCAGCTTCTGGATGATTTTTATCTACTTTAGGCTTCCCTGTTTCAGGATCATTGGGTTCTTTTAACCAAACAATTTTACCCTGGTATTTATCACCATTTTTATAAATTTTAACCATAGCTGTTCCTTCACCGGTTTTCCAAACGCCTACTATCGCATCTGGATTATCAGCCTTTAAATTAAAGGCAGAAGCTCCCACAATAATGAGTAGGCTTCCTACAAAAAGTAACATTAGTTTTTTGTAATTGGCTTGAAAAGCAGCCTTCAAGGTTTGTATCTTTTGCATATGCGTAATTTATTTTTGGAAGTCAAATATATTAACTTAAAGTTATTGAAATGCTGAGTTCAACAGATAAGTGCAACTTTTTTTAAATTAAAATTAAATAATGAAAAAATAATTATATTCGATTATGCAAGGGATAGGTAATTCTCTGATTTTTATAGCTGTATTTAAGTTGATACAATACATTATTTCATCTATTAGTAAAGATGATTCTGAAATAATTGCAGCAGGAAGTGCAAGAGAAAAATTTCATTACATATTCAACGGCAAAAAAATCAATAAATCATGTATCCTTCACGCTTATGAAGTACTTGACATAGATAGACAGACGCCTATTTCTCCTGAAAAAATTTACGATGCTTATTACAAACAATTTGAGTTTGCAGAAGAAGATATCATACTGGGTTATAAAGTAAAACACATTTCAGAAGACCTGAATGCAGCTTGTAATTATCTGCTTGATTATTACGAATACGCTCATTGCAGAAATTAATTTTAAACTTTCAAATGAATCATCAAAAAACAGTTTTTATTACAGGTGCAGGAATATCGGTAGAATCAGGGATTCAGCCATTTAGAGGCAAGAATGGACTCTGGAATGAAAACCCAATGGAGATGGCAACCTTTGCAAAATTCGAATCCAAACCGGCAGACTTTCTTACTTGGTATTACCATCGTTTTGTTTCCTGTAAAGATGCATTACCTAATGAAGCTCATGTAATATTGGCGCAGCAAAAAGTAAAAGTGATTACACAAAATATTGATAACCTGCATAAGAAAGCAGAGCATCCGTCAGAATCGTTAATTGAAATTCATGGGAACATTCACTATAAGAGAAAAATAAATGACACCTCAATCAATGATTTAGTAATTGCCCATTGGGAAAAATTAGATGAAAATAATTTGGAGAAAGAATTGTTTCGAGAATTCAACATTGGCAATAATGGAGGAATCAATTACCAAAAATCTTTTAGGCCACACATCCTTTTATTCGATGAATATTATACAGACTTGTATCAATATGAACTTGCTCAGGATTGGATTAAACAATCTGATACCGTTGTATTTATTGGCACTTCCAATTCAGTGGGCATTACAGCTACCACACTTGAAATTGCCTATTTGAACAAGAAAAAAATTATTGTTGTTGACCCAAACCCCTCACCATCATTGGTTTTGCCGGGAATAAAAATATTGAAGCAAACAGCTATAGAATTTTGTAAGCACTTTTTTTAATTTGATTTTATTTGAAAATTTAAGTTTCACTTTTCTTACATTAAATTTGAGTATGTGTTATGATATTTCATTTACTGCACCAATACAACAAGTAAAAGCTGTTTTTCCTGATTTAATTTTTGATGAAGAAATCTATGTTCATCCCGAGTCAAATATGCATATCGTAGGACATACATTTAGTAATCATCCAATTATTTTTACAAATAGAGCAGATTTAAAATTGTATTGCAGATTAATGGAATGGGGAGTGATTCCATTTTATATAAAAGATGAAAGTACATTTCTCAAACAACGAGCCTCAATGCTTAATGCAAGAAGTGAAAGAATATTAGGAGATGAAAAAAGTTATTGGTATAAAATAAGAAACAGAAGATGTTTGATTCCGATTACCGGAATTTATGAGCACCGTGCTATAAAAGGATGGAAAAAGAAAGTGCCCTATTATATTCAAATAAAAAACGAACCACTCATTTTTTTACCGGGTTTATATTCTGTCGTTGAATTACCAAACCATTCAACAGGTGAGATTGAAAAGCGATACACTTTTACAATTATTACAACAATAGGTAACCAATTGATGCAACAAATACACAATGATGGCGACAATGCAGACAGGATGCCATTATTTCTGCCAAAGGAATTAGCGAAACAATGGCTGCAAGAGGATTTAAATTCAGTAGCCTACAAAAACATTCTTCATTACGAATTACCAAGTGAGCAATTAAAATACCTTCCGGTTTATACAATCAGGACTTCTAAAGACCGACCTGATGGTAAAAGGAAAGATGAATTTTATGAATGGGAAGATTTGCCTGAATTAAGTTTTTAAAGCATTAACAAATCAACATTAATTTTTCAAAAATAAAATATGACTATCAATATTGACAACCTTAAAAGATTGATTGAATCAATTAAAAAGATTGGATTATTTCAAAGAATATTTAGTTGGAATAATATTCGTCAACAATTAATTGATGGTGTTACTGATATTCAAAAAATGGAATCAGCGATAGAACATTTGAATTTACAAAATCAAAAAATATCCTCTGATTTAACAACAATCAATGCAGAACTAAAAGTTGCAAACGATGTGGTATCAAGAACTGATGGAGAAATACAACAACTAAAATTAAATATTCAGGATAAAGAAACCAAAGTATCTACCTTAGAAAAAGCACTTGCCTCAAGCCAAAATGAGAACCAAAATTTGAATTCTAATTTGAATAAATCTGAAGGCAAAATATTATTGGTTGAACAAAAATTAAATTCAATTGAATCTGAATTGTTAGAATTAAAGAAAGAGAATACGCAATTAAAAACAGAAGAAAGAAGCAAAAGAGAAAAATATGATCAGGATATTGCGAGTTTAAATACCATCAGAGAACAAATTCAAAACGACCGAAACAAAGAAGTAGAAGACCGAAACAATGCAGAACTTGAAAGAAGAAATAAACTGAAAGAAACATGGAGTAATCATCAGATAAGTGTTAAGGGATTTATTAAAAATATTTGCCAGAAGCACACCATACAATATATAGAAACAGTGCCGTTTAAAGGCGAACCAGACAACACAATTTTTATTTGTGATGAGTACGTAATTTTTGATGCGAAAAGCCCAGCAACAGATGATTTAAATAATTTTCCTATCTACATAAAAACACAAGCCGAATTAGCAAAAAAATATGCAAAACATGACAATGTAAAATCAGATATTTTCTTTGTTGTTCCCACCAATACTTTAGAAAAACTTACGCAATTTGTTTTCAATCTTGCTGATTATAATGTGTATGTAATTTCTTTTGATGCGTTGGAGCAAACCATTTTGAGTTTAAAGAAAATTGAAGAATATGAATTTACAGAACAACTAAGTCCGGAAGAAAGAGATAACATTTGCAGGATACTTGGAAAGTTTGCACATTTAACCAAAAGGCGTATTCAGATTGATAGTTTTTTTGCAAAACAATTTATTGAATTGGCCTATAAATCTGAATCTGATTTGCCGAAAGATATTTTTGATAAAGTAGTAGAATTTGAAAGATCGGAAAAATTAAATCCACCTCAGGAAAAGAGAGCAAAGGCAATCAGCACCAAAGAATTAGAGAAAGATTTAATCAAATTAAACAATGAAGTATTTTCAAAAGGAATTTTAATTGATGACACTAAAATTTCCAATGGAATTAATGAACTAGAATTATATAAACCGGATGAGGAATAACTATATAAGTAATTAAACAATATCGATTTAGTACAATAAATGTTTTTTGGACTGGTTCTTCCAATCTGCCTGATTTTCAAAATTTACTTTGTATATTTTAAGATCTGCTAGTTCCCAATTTTACATCACAATTAATACCGGCACTTTGATTCTTTTATTTTTTGTGGCAATCGGCTGTAACGCTTTACTGGGCTGTTGTTGGGGCTTTACGCATGTAGTCCTCGCAAAGCTGCGGGCTACTTTGCTACAATCCCCATGCCTTTGAACTTTAGAACTTTATTGAACTTTTATAATTGTTTTTTTATTTTTTTTCTCTCACAGATAACCCAGATACCAC
>CANGTN010000062.1 GCA_947456805.1 Chitinophagaceae bacterium
AACTTTGTACTTTTTATTGCTTCTTCGAGTTTCATTGTTGGGGCAAATATACATGTATATACATTCAATTTACAAATAAAAAAATCGGATGAATGATTCATCAATGACTTTTTGAGATTGAAAGCAAAAATCTACTACTTATTTGAAGCATATTTCCACCAATCTCCAATACTTGTGCAATTATTGAATGAATTGTCGATATAAATGTAGTATTGAGGCAAATGATCTTTGAACCATTTTTCTAAAGCTGTTTGCTTTTTGTCTTCAATAGCACGTTGTGCTATTTTGTTATAGTCTTCCCTAATGTTTTCTCTGTGAGGTGTAGTACGTGTTTTTAAATACACAATTCTCACTTTTTTAACCCCTCTGTCCTCGTATACTTGTGGCTTGCTATATTGCCCGACTTTTAAATCTTTAATGGCAATAACCATGTCTTTATCCAACTCATCAATAGTAATATAAGTACTACCATCTTTGCCTGAAACTGTGCCACCATTAAATTTGGCGCTTTCATCATCGCTGAATTTATTTACAGCTTCGCCAAAATTAAATTTGCCATTAATGATATTATTACGAACAGTATCTAATTTTCTGATAGAAATATTAATCTCTTCATCTGTAATTGGTGGAATTCTAAGTATGTGTCTGATTACGGCATCATCGCCTAATCTGCTTACCATTTGAATAATATGTAAACCAAATTTTGATTTGATAACAGGAGAGATTTGTCCTTCTTTTAATTTAAAAATTGCCTGAAAAAAAGTAGGATCCCATTGCTTGTCATTTCTATTTACATTATACATACCACCATTGTCCTTACTTCCTGGATCTTCAGAAACCATTTTGGCAATTGTCTCAAATTTTTTAGAGCCTGATTCTATTTGTCTTTTGTATTCATACATCTGCTTAACCACGTATTCTTCTACATCTTTATTGGCTTTCGGTTGGGATACAATCTGGCTTACTTCAATTTCACTTTCATAAAAAGGTAAACTGTCAACCGGAATTTTACTTTCGTAATTTTTTACTTCATTGGGTGTAATTTTTATGACATCTACAATTTTACCCCTCATTTGATCGGCTAATTTTTTGTCTCTGATTTGTGGTCTGAACTCATCTTTCAATTGATAAATCGTTTTACCATAAATTTCTTCAATGGTTTCTTTACTACCGTAAGCATTGATAAAATACCTGATTCTGTTATCTAGTTCTGCATCTATTTCTTCTTCTGTGACTAGCAACGAATCTTTCTCTGCTTGCAATACCAAAGCTTTTTGTATTAGTTGACCTTCCAAAAACGCACATTCAGGATTTGGTGGTAATTGCGCTTCTTGTCCTTGACGTTTGTAATCGGCTATTGCATTTACAACATCAGAATGTAATATAATTTTATCTCCTACTTGTGCAATAATTTTATCTGCAACTACTTTTTTAGGTTGTGCAAATAATGATTGTTGAATAGCAAACAATGAAAGAAGTAATAGAATTTTTTTCATGTGTGAATATCTGTTGTTTTAAAAATCTTATTTTCTGCGATGAGTTGTAAAAATAGTAGAAGCTTTTATTGAATGATGCTATCTATCCTCTTTTAACAAAAAAAATAGCTTCAGGTACTGCAGCCTGAAGCTATTTTAAATTTTTAATTTATATCATGGTAATCTGTTGTAACAAAAAATTATAAAGTTCTTTTTACTTCTTCTTCTTCGTATGCAACAACAGTATCACCTACCTGAATGTCGGTAAATCCTTTTACAGTTAATCCACACTCATAATTATTGTTCACTTCTTTTACATCATCTTTAAAGCGTTTCAAGCTGCCTAATTCAGCATATCCGCCTTCTTGGCGTGGATATACTAAGATTCCATCTCTAAATACTTTAATCTTATGATCTCTTTTGATTTTTCCTTCGGTAACATAAGAACCGGCAACGGTTGCTTTATCAAATTTATATACTTCACGAATTTCAACTGTTGCAACTTCTTTCTCTTCAACCTTAGGCTCCAACATACCTTCCATTGCATTTTTAATTTCTTCAATGGCGTTGTAAATGATAGAATATTGTTTGATCTGAACACCTTCATTTTCGGCTAATTTATTGGCTTGAGAAGATGGACGAACATTAAAGCCAATTAAGATTGCATCAGATGCAGCTGCTAACAAGACATCACTTTCAGAAATTTGTCCAACTGCTTTCAATACCACTCTGATGGCAACTTCTGCAGTTGATAATTTTTGTAAACTATCACTCAATGCTTCTACAGATCCATCCACATCACCTTTGATAATAATGTTTAGTTCTTTAAAGTTACCTAATGCCAAACGACGACCAATTTCATCTAATGTAATATGTTTTCTTGCTCTTAATCCTTGTTCACGTAGTATTTGAGAGCGTTTGGTTGCAATTTCTTTTGCTTCGGCTTCATCCTGATAAACTTTGAATTTTTCACCGGCTTGAGGTGCACCGTTTAAGCCCAGTATTTCTACCGGTGTGCTTGGTGGAGCTTCTTGTACACGTTGATTACGTTCATTGAACATTGCTTTAACTCTACCATAATACTGTCCAGAAACAATTAAATCTCCCTGACGCAATGTTCCGTTTTGCACAAGAATAGTTGCTACATAACCACGACCTTTATCCAAAGATGCTTCAATAATTGTTCCTGTTGCTTCCTTTACAGGATTTGCTTTGAGGTCTAATATTTCTGCTTCTAATAATATTTTTTCAAGAAGTTCATCTACTTTTTCTCCTTTCTTTGCACTCAATTCCTGGCTTTGAAACTTACCGCCCCAACTTTCAACCAAAATATTCATTTGTGAAAGTTGCTCATAAATTTTTTGCGGGTTTGCACCATCTTTATCAATCTTATTTACAGCAAAAATCATTGGCACATTTGCAGCTTGCGCATGGCTGATAGCTTCTTTGGTCTGAGGCATTACGGCATCATCTGCAGCAACTACAATTACAGCAATATCTGTAACCTTAGCACCTCTTGCACGCATGGCAGTAAATGCTTCGTGACCCGGAGTATCTAAGAATGTGATGTGTTTTTTATTAGGTAGCATTACTTCGTATGCACCAATATGTTGGGTAATCCCTCCTGCTTCCCCTGCTACTACATTTGCACTCCTGATGTAATCGAGCAAGGATGTTTTACCATGATCTACGTGACCCATGATTGTTACAATAGGGGCTCTGCTAATTAGGTCTTCAGGATTGTCAATTTCATCTTCTTCATCTTCGTCAACTTCATCAACACTGGTAAATTCAACTTCAAAATTAAATTCACTTGCAACCAGCTCAATTACTTCTGCATCCAAACGCTGATTGATAGATACCATCAATCCTAAGCTCATACATTTACTAATAACATCTGTAAAGCTTACGTCCATTAAGTTTGCCAATTCACTAACGGTAACAAATTCTGTAACTTGAAGTTTATTATCTTGTACTAATCCATCACCAACAGCATCGGCTGCTTCCTGACGTTTTTCTCTTCTATATTTTGCTTTCAAGCTCTTGCCTCTTCCTGTTCCGCCGGCAAGTTTTGCTTGTGTTTCTTTGATTTTATCTTTAATATCTTTTGCGTCGATTTCTTTATCTTCTCTACGCATAGTGATAGTAACTCTTGGTCCTGTTCTTGCTGGAGCTGCTGAACCACCACGGTTTGGACCTTGTTGACCACCACGATTTGAACCGCCTTGACCACCTCTGTTTTGTCCGCTACCTTGTCCAGGCTGCTGTCCCTGACCAGCACCATCTTTTCTGAAATCAACACGTTGAATATTTACACCACCTTTTTTATCAAGTGGGATACGTTTACGTTTTCTTTGTTCTTCTTTTGCTCCGGGTTTTGGCCTTGTGTCACTATCGACCGGTAATTCAATTTTACCTAAAATTTTAGGGCCTGTAAGTTTTTCAGCTTGGATGTTTTCAATTACCGGATTGCTTTCACTTGTTGAAGCTTCTTCGGCAGCAACTGATTCAGTAATCGCTGTAGGTGCTACAACCGGCTCTTGCTTTTTAGATGACTTAGATTTGGTGGATGGGGTAACTTCGGCTGGTGCAATATTTTCAGCAACAGGTTCAACAATTTTCTTTTTTGTACCTTTTTTAGGTCTTGTTGAAGAATCGATTACTGCTAAATCTATTTTATTTAAAACCTTAGGTCCTTCTAGTTCGGGGGCTTCAATTTTTACAATATCAGAAGTTTCAACTGCTTGTTTTTTCTCTTCAACTAATGGAGTAGGTTTTACTACATTTGGTTCTTCAACAGGTTTTACTGCCTCTACTTTCGGCTCTTCTTTAAAAACAGTTTTTTTCTCTTCTTTTTTAAAGTGAATTTCTTCCTCTTCTTTTCTTTTTCTCGCTTCACCACCTGCTTTAGGTATTTCTACTAAGTCAGCTTTGTTTTTTGCAACCTTGTCGCTTTGAAACTCAGCTTGTAAGGCATAATACATTTGCTCTGAAAGCTTTGCTGTAGGCTTCAGTTCATCTTTATTAAACCCTTTTTTTGCTAAAAAGTCTACTAGGGTATCTTGCCCTATATTAAACTCTGTAGCTGCGGCTAAAAGCCTTGGTAATTTCAATTCTGCCATTCAATTTTTTTTAAACCGGTATTTGCTTTTTGCAAATGATTAATTGTTACACACTGTCTGTTTTGTAACTGATTTTATAACTATTGATTACTACAAACAATGTTCATTATGATACACTCTTCTTAATAATTGAATGTATTTATTTAAAAAACATAAAGCTAATAAACTAGATGGTATTATGCTTCTTGTTCTTTATCAAATTCTTCTTTTAATATTCTTCTTACGTCTGCAATTGTTTCTTTTTCCAAATCCGTTCTTCTTTCCAATTCTGCATCTGACAATTTTAATACGCTATTCGCTGTATCGCAACCTACACGTTTGAAAGAATCAATAATCCATTGTTCTATTTCATCGCTAAATTCATCCAAATCGATATCAAAATCATCAACTTGTTCTTCATCTTCACGGAATACATCAATTTCATATCCGGTAAGTTCGCATGCCAATTTAATATTCACACCTCTACGTCCAATTGCCAATGAAACCTGATCTGCTTTTAAATATACATCAGCTTGTTTCCTATCATTATCTAAATTCATGAAGCTAATTTTTGCAGGGGTTAAACTACGTTGAATCAACAACTGAATATTGGTAGTAAAGTTAATAACATCTATGTTTTCGTTTTTCAATTCACGAACAATTCCATGAATTCTGCTACCTTTCATACCCACACAAGCACCAACAGGATCAATTCTGTCATCAAAACTTTCTACTGCTACTTTTGCTCTTTCTCCCGGTTCGCGGACTATCTTTCTGATAGTAATTAATCCGTCAAAAATTTCCGGTACTTCAATTTCTAGAAGTTTAGAAAGGAATAACGGGCTTGTTCTTGACAATATAATTACTGGGCTGTTATTTTTCATATCTACCCTGGCAATTACTGCTCTGGTAGTTTCGCCTTTCTTAAAATAATCCTGTGGTATTTGTTCAGTTTTTGGTAAAATAAGTTCATTGCCTTCGTCATCCAATAACAATACTTCTTTCTTCCATACTTGATATACTTCTGCGCTGATAATATCTCCAATTCTATCAGCATATTTTTTCACTAAAATGTTTTTCTTTAAATCGCTGATACGACTTGCCAATGTTTGTTTGGCGGCTAAAATAGCTCTGCGACCAAAATCAACCATGTTTACTTCTTGGTATAGTTCTTCACCAACTTCAAAGTCAGGTTCTATTTTAATAGCTTGGCTATAAGCAATTTCTGCTAATGGATCAATTACTTCCCCATCTTCTACAATCATTCGTCTGCGTATAATTTCCAAATCCCCTTTCTCTGCATTTACAATTACATCGAAATTGTCATCAGCACCATATTTTTTACGCAATAATGTTTTAAATACATCTTCTACTACTTTCATCAGTGTAGGACGATCTAAGTTTTCTGCATCTTTAAAGTCTTGAAATGCATCAATTAAATTAATACTTGCCATACTAGAAAAAATTTAAGATTCCAAATTTTAACACTCCTAGCAGGAATGATTTTTTAAAATTTGATTTGAACGGTTGTTGTTTTTATATTACTAAATGGAATAACCAATTGCTGGGTTATTGCTTTTTTACCTTTTCCTTCTGTGAACTCTATTCTAATGCCTATTTCATCTACTTCAATCATTTTTCCGTCTTTTTTGGTTTCGTCGGATAATACTACCTCAACAAACCTGCCAATATTTTTTTTGTATTGGCGAAAGATTTTTAATGGCTCTTCAATTCCCGGACTGGAAATTTCCAAACTAAAATCTCCTTCTGGAAAATAGCCTGCTTCTTCAATAAGTTTGTACAATTTCCTATTGATTTGTACACATTTTTCAATGGTAATACCATTATCTCCATCAATAAATATTTTGAAATTATTGGTTGGTTTTATCTTAAAGCTTACTACAAAGTACTCAGCCTCATTTTCCATGACACTTTGTAATAAAGCCTCGATTTGTAGTTTTTTTTCTTCTGTTGACATAGGTATAAAAGAGAAGGGAACGACCTCGTTCCCTTCTACTGTTTCTTTTGCTCTTGCAAATATAGGCTATTGAACGCTTATTTTCCAAATTTGAATCGTAAAATCATTTTTTTAATTTCTTATCATGTATTTGTTGTTTGTTGTTCAGCCAATATTTATACCATTATTAATAAATTAACATTTTTTAAAGTTGTGTGTTAAAGCAATAATTAATTTTACATCCTATGAGTTTTTTTAAAATTATATTGTGGGCTTTTGTGTTGTACTATTTGTATAAGTTTATTTTCACTTTAGTAGTACCAGTAACAAAGGTTGCCAGGGAAATGAAAAGTAAAGTAGAACAGATGCAAACTATGCAGCAAGAGCAACAGCATACTCAGCAAAATACGGTTCATCACCAACAAACAAAAGCAAAACCTGCCCCAGACAAGGCTGATTATATAGAATTTGAGGAAATTAAACCTTAAACTTATTTTTATTTAACACCTAATTATTTATAATCCCAGTTCACTCACCCTTTTTGGCGGAGCTAAATGTATGGTTTGTAATCCTGCCTCTTTTGCACCTTCAATATTTACCAAAGTATCATCTATAAACAAAGTTTCAGCTGCTGTAATTTGTTGTTCTTCCAATATTTTTTGAAAAGAGGCTGCATAAGGTTTGCGTAAACCAAACGTATGCGAATAATACGCTTTTATAAAGTATTCATCAAAACTGCCTTTGCCAGTTTCTTGCTGAAATAATGTAGTAAAAGTTTCGTAATGAATTTGATTGGTATTGGAGTATAGAAACAGTCGGTATTTGTTTTTGATAGATGCCAACCAATTGATTTCATTTGGCCAAAAATCTCCCAACATCGCATTCCATGCGGATTTGATGGTTGAATCTGATAATTGAGTCTTGGATATGTTTCTAAGTTCATTATAAAAAAAGGATGGTATAATTTTCCCCGTTTCTAAATCTTCAAACACTGAAGATGCAAGATGTTGATTGTATAGATCATTAAAATTGGTAATACCTGCATTAATAAATGCGACTTCTGTTTTTTGATAATTGATATCAATGAATACCCCACCTAAATCGAAGATGATGTTTTTGATGTTATTCATGGGTTGGTATTTTTAGAATTAAGTTTTTTAAACGCCTGAAAATAAAAAGGCGAAGTTCTAATAGACTTCGCCTTCGTGGACCCACCTGGGTTTGAACCAGGGACCCCCTGATTATGAGTCAGGTGCTCTAACCAACTGAGCTATAGGTCCGAAGTTGAAAAATAATTTTCAACTTAATTTTTTCTTTGGGCAGCAAAAATAATGGATTGAATATATTTTTCAAGCACATTTTTATGGAGTATAAAATAAATAGTAAGATTCAGCAATGAATTTTTACGAAGTACCGCTGTTTTTCTTACTATTTTTCTGCCTATTTGATATAAAAAAAATCTTTTGCTATTTTTTAACCCTTGAAGTGTAGACAATTCTATTATTTTTGTTGACTTACTGCTGAGAAAACATTTAACCAATATTAACATGAAGCAATTATTATTATCAGTTTTTACCATTTCTATCATTATTTCTGCCAATGCTCAAACAACAAAAACTACAGACAAACCACCTGTAAAAATAGATTTAAGCAATCGTGCCTCTGATCATTTTATGATTCAATATGGTAAAGATAATTGGGGCTCAACTCCTGATAGTATTCGTACCAAAAGCAACAGCCGACATTTTAATTTTTATTTTATGTTGGATAAGCCATTTAAAAATAATCCAAAATTTAGCGTTGCCTATGGTGCAGGAATCAGCAGCAGCAACATTTTCTTTGATAAGAATTATGTAAATATCAAATCAAACAGCGGTAAACTTCCTTTCAGCAGAAGCGTTTCGGGTACGGATTCTTCTTATTTTGATAAATTCAAATTAACTACACTTTTCCTAGAAGTACCTATAGAAATAAGGTACTTCAGTAATCCAGAGCGTCCGGGTAAATCATGGAAGTTTGCAGTTGGTGCAAAAGTGGGTACATTATTAAGTGCTTATACGAAAGGAAAAGATTTGCAAAACAAAAACGGACAAAGTTTGTATGGAAACAGGTATATCGCTAAAGAAAGCAGCAAGAGATATTTCAATACTACAAGATTGGCATTATCGGCACGTGCAGGCTATGGTGCATTTGGTTTACAATTTAGCTATCAGATAACACAAGTAATGAAAGAAGGATTTGGTCCTGAAGTAAGACCATATTCCATTGGCTTAACCATTAGTGGTTTATAATTGATATCATTTTGTTTTAAAAGCCTTGCTATTGCAGCAGGGCTTTTTTTTAGCCTACATTTGCTGCAAATAAAATTGAATCCATTTGATAGAGAAGCAACAGAAAATTAAAAATGAAGAAAAAGCAATTCTTGTAGGACTTGTTCAAAAAGACCAAACACAGGAACAAGTAAATGAATACTTAGATGAACTGGCTTTTCTAGCAGAAACTGCAGGTGCAGTAACTGTTAGAAGGTTTACACAAAAAATGCCTCACCCCGATAGTAAGACTTTTGTAGGTAAAGGGAAATTAGCTGAAATCAAAGAATATGTTGTAAACAAAGGCGTTGAGCTAATAATTTTTGACGATGAATTAACCGGCTCACAAATTGCCAATATTCAAAAAGAATTAGCAATTACTACATTAGATAGAAGCGATTTGATACTCGATATTTTTGCCAGAAGGGCAAGAACAGCACAAGCCAAAGTACAAGTAGAGCTTGCACAATACCAATATATTTTACCAAGATTAAAAGGTATGTGGAGTCACTTAGAAAGACAAGGTGGTGGTATTGGAAGCAGAGGTCCGGGGGAAACAGAAATTGAAACTGACCGCCGAATTGTAAAAGATAAAATTGCTTTATTGAGAAGAAGATTGTCAGAAATAGATAAGCAGGCTTTTACCCAAAGAAAAGACAGAGGCGAGTTTATACGGGTTAGCTTGGTAGGCTATACCAATGTTGGAAAAAGCACATTGATGAATTTGTTGAGTAAGAGCGAAGTGTTTGCAGAAAATAAATTATTTGCCACATTAGATACTACCACAAGAAAAGTAGTATTTGAAAATACGCCGTTTTTATTAAGCGATACAGTTGGGTTTATCAGAAAGTTACCGCATCATTTAGTAGAAAGTTTTAAAAGTACATTAGATGAAGTACGGGAAGCCGATATCTTATTGCATGTGGTAGATATTTCTCATCCGCAATACGAAGAACAAATTGGTATTGTCAACAAAACTTTGCAGGAATTAAAAGCATTTGACAAGCCAATACTTACTATTTTCAATAAGATGGATTTGTATGAAGCTAATAATTTTGATGAATGGCTGGACGATTCTATCAAAGAAGATATACGCAGGGAACTGAAAGAAAAATGGATGCATATTACCGAAGGAAATTGTGTGTTTGTTTCTGCATTAGAACGAAGAAATATTGATGCATTGAGAGATGCAATTCTTACAAAGGTTCGTGAAATTTATAACATTCGCTATCCTTACAAAGCCATTCATTTTTATTGTAAATAAGCCCATTCATTTTTATTGTAAAGTTTGATGAGCAACAAAAAACACCAATGGTATAAAATTGCCGAATCTTTAGATGCATTGAACTGGCAAAGCAATAATATGTGTGTGGTTGAAGCCGATGGAAAAAAAATTACACTTGCAAAACACCAGGAAAAAATATTTGCCGTTGCTTACAAATGTCCGCATGCAAGTGGCATTATGGCCGCAGGAAATATTGATAGTTTGGGCAATATTGTCTGTCCGTTGCATCGATATAAATTTAATTTGACAACCGGCCGAAATACAACGGGTGAAGGATATTATTTAAAAACGTATGCAATTGAGCAAAAAGACGATGGAGTATTCATTGGTTTTGAAGTTGGCGGCTTGTTTGGCGGTTTATTTTGATTTTACATAAAAAAATTTTGGTTACAAATATTGCATCCCTATTTTTGCACCCCTATCGTAAAATATAAATTCCTCCTTAGCTCAGTTGGTTAGAGCATCTGACTGTTAATCAGAGGGTCGCTGGTTCAAGTCCAGCAGGGGGAGCAAAACAGGGACAAGGGTTTCAAGAGATTGAAACCCTTTTTCATTTCTTCTTGTTGCATACAATTTGCATACATTTCTGGAAAACAAATCCAACAAAAGGAAAGAACGTCCACAACAATTTACCCTATTATCAAAGACAATTGAACTCCAAATTTTGTTTTTTTAGCATGCATGAGAGATTAG
>CANGTN010000063.1 GCA_947456805.1 Chitinophagaceae bacterium
TACTTGTTGGATCTCCACCCTGAATCATAAATCCATTAATGACTCTGTGAAATAAAAGACTATCGTAAAATTTTTGATTCACCAGTTTTATAAAATTATCCCTGTGTTTCGGAGTGCTGTCATACAATCTCGCAATCATTACGCCATAATCTGTAGTAATTTCAACCAACTTTTCAGAAGATATTCTTTCCTTTTTTTTGCTTTCTACTTTAGTAGTTGTTGCAGGTGATTTTTTTACCTGAGCGTGTGCAACAACACAACAAAAAAGGGATAGTATTAAAGTGAAAATTTTAGTATTCATTGTTTGCTTTCTTTTTATAATTCAAGTTTTAAACTAAAAACCTTGTTGTTCAAAGTACCATAAAATGTGGTCTTTCAGAAAATTCTCCTGTTCAGGTAAATTATAAGCAGGCATCTCTTTTACTTGTTTAAAATGAGGCCAATTGTCCGGATCTTTTCCTTCAAAAATAAAATACCCACTTGGTTGTAACAATGTGCAAACTGCAACGTGCATTAAATCTTGTTTTTGCTCTTTACTAATTTTTTTTTCTTCAAATCCCGTTTCCTGCAATCCTATTAAAAAAAGTATGGCTTCAACATCAGGTTTTTTGCCAAATCGTTCTGCTAATTTAGCTTCTAAATTCCACCAGCGTTGCTGAATATCATCATTTACAAACATAGCTGCAAATTTACGCTTCATTAAGTATTCAATTTTTTTGTTTCAAAAATTTATTTGTTTTTGTATTAACGATTATTGTATTAAGTATACAAAACACTTTTAGCTAAGAGCGATAGCTTATTAATAAAGTAACAAATGTGTTTATTCGCTTGTTGTCAAAAAACTATATTTGCCAAAACATTTTGTTGATATGTTACAAGTACAAGTGCTGAGAAATAATACGGAAGAAGTAAAGAAAAAATTAACGATAAAAAATTTTAAGCAATTAGATTTAGTTGATACCATCATTTTATTGGATGATGAACGTAAAAAACTACAAGCAGAGTTTGATGCCATACAAGCCAATATTAATGCAGCTTCTAAAGAAATAGGCAAATTGATGGGACAAGGGAAAAAAGAGGAAGCAGAGTTGATGAAAGTAGAAGTTGGTAATTTGAAACTGAAAGTTGCAGGCTTTGGTGAAGCACAGGAAACTATTGAAAAAAAGTTACATGATGCATTGGTATTATTGCCCAATCTTCCAAGTGATTTAGTTCCGGCTGGTGTTAGCGCTGATGATAATATTACGGTAGACGAACATGGAGAAAAACCTAATTTATATGCCGATGCAAAACCGCATTGGGATTTAATTGAACAATATCGATTAGTTGATTTCGATTTGGGTTCCAAAATTACGGGCAGAGGGTTTCCGGTGTATATCGGCAAAGGTGCAAAACTGCAAAGAGCATTAATTCAATATTTCTTAGATTACAATACAGCTGCGGGTTATACCGAATTTATTCCACCGTTTATGGTGAATGAAGCAAGTGCTTATGCTACCGGACAATTGCCTGATAAAGAAGGACAAATGTACCATGTAACTGCAGATGGATTTTATTTGATTCCAACAGCTGAAGTGCCTGTTACCAATATTTATAGAGACACATTATTAAAAGAAGAACAACTGCCTGTAAAGATGACGGCCTATAGTCCTTGTTTTAGAAGAGAAGCCGGAAGTTTTGGTAAAGAAGTAAGGGGATTAAACCGAGTGCATCAGTTTGAAAAAGTAGAAATTATTCAATTGGTTCAACCTGAAAAAAGTTACGATACCTTAAATCAAATGGTACACCATGTTGCGGTGTTATTACAAAATTTACAATTGCCGTATCGTGTATTAAAATTGTGTGGTGGCGATATGAGTTTTGCATCGGCATTGACGTATGATTTTGAAGTTTGGAGTGCAGCTCAAGAACGTTGGTTGGAAGTAAGCAGTGTTTCTAATTTTGAAACATTTCAAACCAACCGAATGAAATGCAGGTATAAAAATGCAGAAGGAAAAACTCAATTGGCACATAGCTTAAACGGAAGCTCATTGGCTTTGCCAAGAATTTTTGCTGCATTGGTAGAAAACAACCAAACTGCCGATGGCATTACGTTACCGGAGGTTTTGCATAGTTATTTCGGAGGTAGTATTATTAATTAATTATTGGTATCCTCTTTTTTATTGGTTCCAATAAGCCCTTCGAGTACTGTAGAAAAAATGGAAACAATAATACTGAACCACAACGCACTCCACCAATTGGCAACATAAAAACCCGGAACTAATGTTGCCGCAAATTTTACAATGACAATATTGATTACCAGTAAAAATAAGCCTAGTGTAAAAATGGTAATTGGTATGGTAAAAATTACTAAAATTGGTTTGACAAAAGTGTTTAATAGTCCCAATACAATTGCTACAAACAAAGCCGTGATGGTGTTGTCTATGCTTACTCCATCTAATAAATAAGCTGCAATAAGCACCGATATTGCCGTATTGATTGTTTTGATAATTATTTTATTCATACATTTTTTTTATTAAACAACTACCAATTCATAAAAATCATCGGGGTTCAAATATTTCTGAGCCAATGCCTGTAACTCTTCAGGAGTAACGGTTTTGATAGCTTGTATGCCCGAATAAAAATATTGATCATCTAAGTTATTCAAGATATAATTTTTCCATCTTGCAATAATTTGGAATGGTCCATCTAAGTCGCCCAATAAACTTCCCATCATAAAATTTTTCACCAAATCCAACTCTTCATCGTCAACCAATTCATTGCGAAGTATTTCCATTTCCTTGAATGTCTCTTCAATTGTAGCAACACATACATCTTTACCTGCTTCAGTACTGATCATCCAGGCACATTCGTGAATATGATTTTGAATATAAGAATGAATGCCATACGTGTAGCCCTTGTCTTCACGAATATTGCTCATTAATCGGCTGCCAAAAAAGCCACCGAAAATTGTATTCAGCACTGCAACTTTTTGAAAGTCGGGATGGTGCCTATTAGGAAAAGGTCTAGCAATACGAATAGCACCTTGAACGCCATTTACATCATTGGTTATATGTTGTTTCTTTTGAGAAGCAGGAGTTAACGGATGAATAATATCCTTCAAAGCAGTTGTATTAAAAGGAAGTGAACCAAAGTTTTTGTTGAGTTGTTCTTGTATGTCTGCAGGTAATTTTCCGGCAACAAACATCATACATTTTCCTTTGGTATAAAATTGACGATAAAAGTTTTTGAGTTCTTCCGTTTGCAGTGCATCATAATCTTCAACAGAAGTGTATTTGCCATAAGGATGTTGAATGCCAAACAAATATTCATCGATAAAACGATTGGCAACAAAATCACATTTCTTCAAGCTAACTTCAAGTCTTTGTTTTTGATTTTGTTTATAAATTAATAGCTCCTCCTCTGGAAAGGTACATTCAGTGAGAATTTCAGCGATTACAGGTAATAAATTTGGTAAGTGTTTACTTAATGTATGTAAAGTAAGGGTTGCCGTTTCATTGTAACAATTTCTATTTAAATAGGCACCATAGAATTCAAAGTGTTCGTTTATGGCGAAAGCTTTTTTATTCGTTGTTCCGTTTTTCAGCATGAAGTTGGTCGTGGCTGCAACAATGTTTTTTTCTTCGTACCAATTACCTGCATAAAACACAAATTCAATCATCACCAATTCTTCTGCACCTGCATTAATTGCATATACCGGAAGGTTATTGTCTAGAGTAAATTGTTGTATTTTTTTTAGTTGTAAATTAAAATTTACTGCATCTACTATTTTAGGTGATTCGCTTCTGTTCATATTTATTTTTTAGCACTTCTTTAGTGAGAGATGATTGAAATTCTTGTACAAATACGCTTTAATTGTTGCTGTAATAATGAATGGTGTTACTATTGTTTACATCAAAAATTTGCAGACAATAATTCCTAATATCTTCAGAAGTAATAGCTTGGTATTTTTCAAGTTCTACATTCATTAAACTAGCATCTCCCAATAGTTCATAAAACGCTAAGCTGTTGGCGCGGCTCATGACAGCCATATCTTCAAATGCAATAACACTTTCTGTTTTGTTTTTTATTTTTTGTAATTCCAGTTCGCTGATTAAATCATTTTTCATTTTTTCCACTTCTTCATTTACTGCATTTTCGGCAACCTTCATATCAACGCCTTTAACCAACTTGCCTTCAATAGCCAATAAGCCTTTTTCGATGGTGCCAAAATGATAACAATCTAAGTTGCTGAACAATTGTTTTTCTTTTACCAAAGCCTGGAATAACCTCGAAGATCCGCCACCGCCCAATACTTCTGTAATCAAATCTGCAACATAATATCCTTTATCCAATCTGCCATCCATGTGCCATGTTTTTATCAAAGCATCTAAAGGAACATCTGCCTTTACATCCAATACCCTTGGTGCTTCTTGTTTGGGTTCTTGTGGCAAATTGCGATTATATTTTTCACCAGAAGGAATATCTCCAAACCATTTTTTTGCCAATGCCTTTACTTGTTCTGTTTGAACATTTCCCGCAACAACCAATATTGCGTTGATAGGACGATAATAAGTGAAAAAGAATTGCTTTACATCTTCCATTTTTACGTTTTCAACATGGCTCAATTCTTTGCCAATGGTCATCCACCTATAAGGATGCTTTTGGTAAGCAAGCGCCCTCATTTTATGCCAAACATCACCATAAGGTTTGTTGATATAATGTTCTTTAAATTCTTCACAAACTACTTTGCGTTGCACATCCAAACTTTTTTCACTGAATGCCAAGCTCAACATTCTGTCGCTTTCCAGCCAAAAAGCTGTTTCAATATTTTCTGCCGGAAGGGTGCAGTAATAATTGGTTAAATCATTGGTGGTGTAAGCATTATTTTCACCGCCTGCTCTTTGCAACGGTTCGTCATAATCTTCAATATTAATACTGCCGCCAAACATGAGGTGTTCAAATAAATGTGCAAAGCCGGTTTGTTCTGGGTTTTCATCTCTTGCGCCAACATTGTACATAATATTTACAACAGCCATTGGTGTGCTATTGTCTTCATGTACCAAAACTCGCAATCCATTTTCTAAAACAAAACGATTATACTGTATCATTATTTACAACTATTGTTTTTTTTGAAATCAATAAATGAAAAAACCAAAGCCTTGTATTGCTAAACAAATAGATCCTGAAACAATTGTGCCCCGGGTACTACACTGTATTTACTTAAATCGGTGATGCCTTCTTTGGCAAGTACCTCTTCATCAATAAACGTATTGCCTGTATAAGCAAGTTCTGTTTTTGATAAGATATAATACGCACTATCGGCAATAATAGCTGCAGTTCTGCTCATGTTCGCCAATGCTTCTCCGCCCAATAAATTTCTTACGGCAGCAGTATCAATGGTAGTTTTAGGCCATAAAGCATTGCTGGCAATACCAGCCTGTTTGTATTCGGCAGCCCAGCCTAAAGCCATCATGCTCATGTTAAATTTGCTCATGGTATAAGCGATATGCGGCCCCAACCATTTTGGTTGCATGTTGATGGGTGGAGAAAGCGTAAGGATATGCGGATTGCTGCCTTTTTTTAAATATGGCAAACAATATTTAGCAACCAAAAAAGTACCACGTACATTGATGTCGTGCATCAAATCAAAACGCTTCGATTCTGTTTGTTCGGTGCCGGTTAATTGTATGGCAGAAGCATTGTTGATTAAAATATCTATCCCTCCAAATGTTGCTACAGCTTGTGCAACAGCCTGCTGAATTTGTTCTTCATTTCGAATATCTGTTTGAACAGCCAAAGCCTTGCCACCTAAGGCTTCTACTTCTTCTGCAGCAGAAAAAATAGTGCCACCCAGTTTGACATTTTCTTCCGTACTTTTTGCTGCAATTACAATATTTGCTCCTTCAGCTGCAAGCTTTAATGCAATTGCTTTTCCGATGCCTCTGCTGGCGCCGGTAATGAATACCGTTTTGTTATTGAATGACATAGCATTAATTTAATGAAATAAAATAGTTGATTATATGAAAGTATTCAAAAAATAGCACATAAAAAATTGAAATAAATTTATTGCTTATCCAAAAATGCCAGAATCACTTTCTCTGCTTCATGGCAGGCTTTTTCTAAATCATCATTTACAATGATGGCATTGAAATTTTGGTTGAAAGAAATTTCGTATGCAGCTTTACTAACTCTTGTGGCAATACTTTCAGGACTTTCGGTGCCTCTGTTTGCTAATCTTTCTGCTAATACTTCAATACTTGGTGGTTGTATAAAAATGGATAGCGTTTGTTGCGGATATTGTTGTTGTACATGAATCGCTCCTTTAACATCAATATCCAATACCGGAGTTTGGTTTTGATTCCAGATTCTTTGTAATTCACTTTTCAAAGTGCCATAGTATTTGCCTTTGTACACCATTTCCCATTCTACAAATGCTTGCTCTTGTATTTTTTGCTGAAATGATGTTTCAGAAATAAAATAATAATCTTTT
The DNA here is from genome assembly GCA_947456805.1 of Chitinophagaceae bacterium. Taxonomy (GTDB): domain Bacteria; phylum Bacteroidota; class Bacteroidia; order Chitinophagales; family Chitinophagaceae; genus UBA1930. Next base: position 6,473 of record CANGTN010000063.1, read on the forward strand.
CCATCTTTTTCATTGCCTCTTGGTGCTCGTGTTGCAGCTGAAATAGAAAAAGAAAGGAAGGGGTATTTTTCCAGTAAATACCGAGTGATGGATGTTTTACCGGCACCGGATGGTGCAGTGATGATGATAATCTTTTCTGTTGCCATGTGCAAAGAAAAGGATAATAGGGGGGAAATGGTGGGGGTAAAAGCGTTAATTTTTTTTGATTTCTGTGTTACAATTTTGACAATAGTTACACCATAATCATTGTAAATGACTGTATTTAAAACAGTCAATGAACAATAAAGTATAACAATTAGAAAATCTGAAATTGGTTTTCGAAATAATTCAGGGGAGAGCGGGGCAAGGGCTATGGATAAAATGTTGACAAAAACGGCGAGTCTGCAGAAAAAATCGGTGATTTTTGTCTTTTATAAAAAAGCATAAAAAACAACAATTTCATAACATGGTTGTTGTAATAGTTTGGAGCACTTAATTACTTTTGATGCGCCAAAACAAAATATATTTTGTAATTTTTAAAACTGACAAATGATGCAATACTTTTTTAGTGCACACACGCACCAAAACTGCTATCACACCGATACCGATTTTTTAGCTACAAATAACTACAGTAAATTTTTACAAAAACCTTATACGAATATGGCTACCAACCTAACTGCCCGTTGCATCGCAAACAGCACAACTCTGAAATTCTTTTTCTCTGCAATTATGTTGCTTCTTTTAACAATCAGCAATAACGGGTGGGGGCAGGCAAATATTTCAGCTGGCAGTACGATTACTCAGAATTTTGATGCGGCATTAGGTACATCTAATTTAGCATGGACTAATAACAGTACTGTAGCCGGTTGGTATATATCGTCTGCATCTACACTTATTATAAGTACTGGTACAACAGCAACTGGACAATGTCTCAATTTGGGTGTAGCTGGAACTAATCCTATTACAGATAGAGCATTAGGTTGTTTACAATCAAGCAGTACAAATCAAAGATTTGGACTTAGGTTGTTAAATAACGGTACTTCAAGTATAATTTCATTTAATATTAGTTTCACTGGTGAACAATGGCGTTCTTTTAATGCTGGAAATTTGATCTTTGAATATCAAATAGGTACAAATCTCAACTCTCTTACAGCTGGAACTTGGACTGCTGCAACAGCTTTTGATTTCGCTTCTCTTCAAACTAGTAATGGAACCGCATTAGATGGTAATGCTTCTGCAAACAGAACGAGTATATCAGGTACTTTAACTGTCACAGTTGCAGCTAATACCGAGATATTTTTTAGATGGACACGTAACACAAATAGTAGTCCAATTTTAGCCATAGATGATTTAAGTATCACTGCAAATGCAGCTTCCAATTTTTATTACAAAGGAAGTGGTGCTTTGAATGACATAAATAGTTGGGGAACGAACATTAATGGGAGTGGGACACCCCCCGCCAATTTCAGTGATGCAAATCAGTTTTTTAATTTAAGAAATGCTACTTCCATCAGCACAGCTTCCAGTAGTGGTGTTTGGACAGTTAGTGGTGCCGGTAGCAAGGTAATATTAAATGATAATGCTGGAAGCCCAATTACACTAACCATTGCCAGTGGTAATGATATTTCTGTACCAACCGGTAGTTTTGACGTGGTAGCACCATCCAGCGGGAACAACAAAATTATTTATCAAAACAGTGGTAACGCACTTTCTTTGGGAACAGTAGGAGATGCAAATCTTGCGATAGATTTTGATGGTGCAAACTTCTCAAGTAGTACAACTAAAACATTTGGAAATGTTACTCTGAAGAATGGGGCAAATATCAATTTAAGTGGCGCGGCAATGGTTGTGGCCAATCTTACTATCGATCCCGGGTGTACATTATCAGGTGCTTTTACTTCAACTAATTACATTGCCATCAAATCCGATGGTGCTGTAGTAATAAACGGAACCTTTAAAACCGGCAGACCAGGTGGTCTTGTAACTACGGGGGTTATCATACCTGTTACAACTAGTGGATCATTCAATGCATTATTATTCCAGAATGCTACTGAAAATATCACCATTGGACCTGCTTCAACTATTGAATATTACCGTGGAACAACCAGTAATACCGGTCCGCAGACAATTGAAGCGAGAACTTACAACAATTTAATTCTATCTAATTCTGCTGTTGCAAGCAATAAACAGTTTGCAACCACGGGTACAATCAATATAACAGGTACATTCTCTGTTGCAAATATGGCTTCAGGTGCAACAATTTCAGCCTCAGTTATTCCAATTAACATAGGACCTTTGGGTAGAATTGTAAACAATTCTTCAGTAGGCGTTGTGCTGCCATTAAACAACGTAACATTAAAGTCCGATGCAACCGGTACGGCCAGTATAGGTAATTCTACAGGAGCTTATAGTGGTAGTGTAACCGTAGAGCGCTTTATACCAGGTAAAAGAGCTTTCCGCTTTTTTGCTCATCCGTTTAGTAATGCTATTGCATTGAATCAATTAACAGGTGCCGGTGAAATAGATATTACAGGAGCAGGTGGTGCAACCAATGGTTTTACAACCACCACAACCAATAATCCATCTGCGTTTTCTTACAACACAGCTAATGGTAATTCAGCCTTATCTCCCGATCCGGGATGGGAAGCATATACAAGTGCAAATACAGCAAGTTGGGCATCCCGACAAGGCATCAGGATACTGGTACGTGGTGCAAAGGGTGAAGGCTTAGATGGAAATGCCTATACTCCAAGTGCCGCCACAATTTTTATGACCGGTACTTTAAATGATGGAAGTTCCCCCACATTTACGTTAACGTCATCTGCCAATTCCAATTACAATTTGATAGGCAATCCATTGGCATCACCTATTGATTTGAGTTTAACCACAAGAGGTTCTGCTGTATCATCTAATTTTTCAGTTTGGAATCCCGATGTAACAAATGCAGGGAATAAAGGAGTCTATGTAACACAACCTTTTGCAACACCCTACATCTTGCCAATAGGAAGTGCATTTTTTGCACAAACATCAGATGGAGCTGCCAACAATACCATCCAATTTACAGAAAGTAGTAAGTCAGCTGCAACACCCGCATCATTATTCAGAGGTTCCAGCACATTTGGAACAAACTCGATGAACCTTGAATTAACTGACTCTGTAGGTTATGCAGACAGATTGCTGGTATTCTTTGACAAAAATCAATCTTCAGCCAATAAAGACTGGTGGGATGCAGACAAGTTGATGAACCCTGATGTAAATTTTTACAGTACAAGTTCAGATAATTACAATTTAAGTATTGATGCAAGACCTTTCCCAACAGTAGGAGGTGCAGATATGATTATCCCTGTTAAGTTGTATAGTGCAGTGGCAAAGACATTAACATTAACCGCAAAGGATTTTGATATTCAAGACAGCAGAGATGTTTTGCTACACGATAAATACACCGGTACATGGACAATCTTGAACAAAGACGTGCAATATTGTTTTACAGTAACAACAGATGCTTTAACACAAGGCAATCGCTTCGAGATTGTAATGAGAGGTAGCAATTCATTACCGGTAAACATCCTCAATGTTTCTGCATCACAAAAGAATGCAGGCATAGAAGTAAACTGGAACACTGCATCAGAAAGCAATATGGACAGCTACGAAGTAGAAGAAAGCAGCAATGCAACAACGTTCACCAAAGCAGCAACAGTAGGTGCGAAGAACGGTGCAAGCAATGCTTACAACTGGTTTGATGCAACGGTGAACAATGGCGACAACTACTACCGTATTAAAGCAATAGAGAAAAACGGAACGGTGAAATATAGCAATGTAGTAAAAGTAAAAATTGGAGGCAAGAATGCAGAGTTTACGGTATATCCAAACCCTGTGAAAGATGGCATCATCAATTTGCAAATGAGCAATGTAGAGAAAGGAATCTATACTGTAAAAATCTTTAACAATGCAGGCCAGGAAGTAGCCAATAGAAGAATTATAAACAATGGTGGAAGTGCTACCGAAACCATTACATTGGATAAAGGCACTGCAAAGGGCAATTACAAAATGCAAATCACCAATGGAACAACATCGGTAATAAAATCAGTAATTGTAGACTAAAAATAGTATAGCAGTTTAGGGAGTTTAAAAGTAAACTCCCTAAACTTTTCAACTTCTTGAACCTATAAAATAAATGAAAATGCAATTCAATAAAACACAAATCATTACGCTAAGCCTA
>CANGTN010000064.1 GCA_947456805.1 Chitinophagaceae bacterium
CCCAATGCATATAAGCCTTTAACGGTAGTCATCAATTCATAATCTACCCATAAGCCGCCCATTGTATAATGAACTGCTGGATAGATCCGCATTGGAACTTCGTAAGGATTTTCACCGGTAATTTTTTCGTACATGTCAAATAAATTACCATATTTCTCTTTTACAACTTCTTTACCTAGTTTTATAATTTCTTCATGACTAACATTGGAAAGACCATTCTTGGTTACTTCTGTTTTACCATATCTTTCAATAGCTGCAGCATAATCTAAATAAACTGCTTGCTTAGAAGTTCCTACGCCATAACCCGCATCACATCTTTCTTTTGCAGCTCGGCTTGCAACGTCTCTTGGTACTAAATTACCAAACGCAGGATATCTTCTTTCTAAATAATAATCTCTTTCTTCTTCAGGAATATCGTTTGGTTTTCTGGTATCGCCTTGTTTTTTTGGAACCCAAATCCTACCATCATTTCTCAAAGATTCACTCATCAATGTCAATTTACTTTGATGGTCTCCACTTACAGGAATACAAGTTGGATGAATTTGTGTGAAACAAGGATTTGCAAATGCTGCACCTTGTTTGTGTGCTTTCCATGCAGCAGTAACATTACTTCCCATTGCATTAGTTGATAAATAAAATACATTACCATAACCACCTGTGCATAATAAAACTGCATGACCAAAATGGCGTTCTAAATTTCCATTAACCAAATCTCTTGCAATGATTCCTCTTGCTTTACCTTCAACCATCACAACTTCAAGCATTTCATGGCGAGCGTACATTGTAACATTGCCTAATGCAACTTGTCTTTCTAACGCCTGATATGCACCTATTAATAATTGCTGACCAGTTTGTCCGGCAGCATAAAAAGTTCTTTGTACTTGAGTTCCACCAAAAGAACGGTTACTTAATAAACCACCATATTCTCTTGCAAAAGGAACACCCTGTGCAACACATTGATCAATAATGCTCGTACTTACTTCAGCTAAACGGTGCACATTTCCTTCTCTTGCACGATAGTCACCACCTTTTATTGTATCATAAAATAAACGGAAAACACTGTCTCCATCATTTTGATAATTTTTAGCAGCATTAATACCACCTTGTGCTGCAATTGAGTGTGCACGACGTGGACTATCCTGAAAACAAAAAGCTTTAACTTTATAGCCCATTTCGCCGAGACTTGCTGCAGCACTAGCGCCAGCAAGACCAGTACCTACGACAATAACTTCTAACTTTCTTTTGTTGGCAGGATTCACCAATTTACAATGTCCTTTATAGTCTGTCCATTTATTTTCTAAGGGACCACTAGGAATTTTTGCATCAAGCATATAGAAGGTTTTACAAGTTTAATTTTAAAATCTTTGTTGGTTAAAATATCAAACACCTAAAAAACATTTTTGAAAATTAATTAACAACAATTCAATCATAATTGTTTATACCCAATGTAAGTAAAAACTAATTGGCATCATTGCAAATGCAAGAGAAACAACGATTGAAAATCCATAGCCTAAGCTACTTAACATCAAATGATATCTTTTATTGGTTACACCAATTGTTTTGAATGCACTTTGAAATCCATGTGCCAAATGATAAGCTAAAGAAATGCATCCAGCAACATACAATATCACAATTGGCAAACCCCATTGTTGATCTGTAAAAACAACTTTCATTTCATTAAACAAATCATGATAAATAACTCCATTGTATTCAAATTCATTCAATCCGGTAATACGGCTTGGCACCCAAAAATGTGCAATGTGCATAATCAGAAACAACAACAATAAGGTGCCTAATAAAGCCATGCTTCTGCTGTACCACTTACTTCCAGAATTACCATAGTCTACAGCATATTTGACGCTTCTAGCTTTTCTATTTTGTAATTCTAACGAATAACCTTGTACAATGTGTAAAATTATTCCAGCAAATAAACCAATTTCTAAAATACGAGGTACAATGTTAGCACCCATAAAATGAGCTGCTTTGTTAAACATTAAGCCATTATCCATGGCCCAAATGCAAGCATTTAAACCTACATGCACAATCAAAAACAGAATTAAAAAAATTCCAGTAAAGCCCATTACTAGCTTTTTACCTACCGAAGAAGTGAACATTTGCTTCCAAGTCATATTGATAAGTTATAGTTTATTAAAATACGGTACAAAAGTAGTGTTGATTTCAATGCTACAATTAATTTATAAATGTTTTTTTGCGATAACGATTATACAAGTAATTAATGTTTAGCAGATATACAAAAAAATATTCTACAATTTTAAACAAAATCAAATTTATTATTATACCATTCAACATACCTTTTTTACGTTTATAAAATATTTCAACAAGCTTTGTTAGCTTAGCTTAATTTTGATTTATGTTGAAATTATTAAGCATCCTTTGGAATAGTTTTAAAATGGCACTTCAGGAATTGAGGGTAAATAAATTACGTACTTTCCTTTCTTTGTTTGGTATTACAATTGGAATTTTTTGCATCATTGGTGTACTTGCAACTGTGAATAGTTTGGAAAGAAAAGTACAGCAGGATATTAAGAAACTGGGAAGCAATAGTATCTACATAGATAAGTGGCAATATGGTGGTGGTGGAAGTGGCACCGATTATCCTTGGTGGAAATTTATCAAAAGACCTTCACCAAAATATGAAGAATTACAATTTATAAAAGCGAAATCAGAACTGGCAGGTAACATAGCTTTTACTTGCAATACCAATGGTAGTGTGTCTTATGAGAACGCTGAAGTTTCGGGAACTAATTTTATTGGCGCATCTGAGGACTTTAATAAAATACAATCTCTTGTTGTACAAACAGGAAGATATATTAGTGAAGTAGAATTTACCCGTGGCACGCCCACTGTTGTTATTGGAGATAATTTGGCAACAGAATTATTTGGCAAACCTGAGCGAGCTAATGGAAAAGAAATTAATTTTCAAGGAAGAAAATATATTGTTGTTGGTATATTGGAAAAGCAAGGTCAATCATTTGCCAATGCTTTCGATTTTGATAATTGTTTAATAACACCATACAATTGTTTTGCAAGCAATTACAATCCAGACAATTCTTCCCCTGTGATAATGGTACAAGGAAAATCAGGCGTTAATCCTAAAATACTGAAAGATGAATTAACTGCAGTAATGCGACAAATAAGAAGAATCAGTCCTACAGGTGAAGAAAACTTTAGTTTAAATGACATCAGTGTTTTTGCTGAACAAATGGAATCCTTTTTTGGATCTGTAACTATTGGCGGATGGGCTATCGCTGGATTAAGCCTTGTAGTTGGTGCTTTTGGTGTTGCCAATATTATGTTTGTTACGGTACGTGAAAGAACGAGTCAGATAGGATTAAAAAAAGCAATCGGAGCCAAGAGCAGAACCATACTTACAGAGTTTTTATTGGAAAGTGCTTTTTTGTGTATTATTGGAGGTTTGGTTGGCTTAGCATTGGTTTGGATATTGACCAAAGTGCTTGGAACAATTTTACCATTCCCAATTTTTATTGCACCAAATATTATAATTCTTGCTTTGAGTATTTGTGTTGTAATGGGTGTTTTGTCGGGAATTATTCCCGCATCAATTGCAGCTAAAATGAACCCGGTTGTTGCCATCAGAACGAAATAAATAAAGTAAACTATATACTAAGAATTGATACAGCATTTGGGTTTACTTTTGCAACATTATTTACTACTTTTAATATACAAAATTGCCAACCACAATCCTTGCAATAGAATCTTCCTGTGATGAAACATCTGCATCAGTTTGTGTAGATGGAAAAATTTTATCCAACTACATTGCCAATCAAACAGTACATGAAAAATATGGTGGCGTTGTTCCTGAATTGGCAAGCAGGGCACACATGCAAAATATTGTTCCGGTTGTTGATGCAGCTTTAAAAAATGCAAATGTTGATATACAAAACATTGATGCAATTGCATTTACTCAAGCGCCCGGCTTAATTGGAAGTTTATTGGTAGGCGTACAATTTGCAAAATCTTTGGCTCTTTCATTAAACAAACCTTTGATTGCTGTACATCACATGCAGGCACATGTTTTGGCTAATTTGATTGATACTAACCAACCTACATTTCCTTTTTTGTGCCTTACAGTTAGTGGTGGACATACACAAATTGTATTGGCAAAATCTCCATTAGATTTAACTGTAATCGGCCAAACAATTGATGATGCAGCAGGAGAAGCATTTGATAAATCTGCAAAATTATTGGGACTTCCCTACCCCGGTGGTCCGTTGATAGATAAATATGCAAAAGAAGGAAATCCATCGGCTTTCAAATTTGCCGAACCACAAATTGCTGAACTTGATTTTAGTTTCAGCGGATTAAAAACATCCGTTTTATATTTTTTGCAAAAACAACCTGAAGGTTTTATTGAAGCAAACATCCATGATTTATGTGCTTCTATACAATATACCATCATTAATATTTTACTGAAAAAATTAAAAAAAGCAGTTCAGTTAACTGGTGTTAAAAATGTTTGCATTGCTGGCGGCGTAAGTGCAAACAGCGGATTAAGAAGTTCTTTGTTGGCGATGGGTGAAAAACACAACTGGAAAGTATTTATACCCAAATTTGAATATTGCACCGATAATGCTGCAATGATTGCTATCACTGCATTTTACAAATTTCAGAATAATGATTTTTGTGATTTGTCTGTTAATCCATCTGCAAGAGCAAGTTGGTAATTTGAAAAAATATTACCGCTCGTCATTATTCTACTTTTGAGTTATTCAAAATATCGGTGTGATTAAACTACCTATTATATTTGCTTTATGTTACAAATAAGCAATCGTGGCAACACAATGCCCGCATCACCAATCAGAAAATTAGTGCCATATGCAGAAGCTGCAAAAAAAAGAGGCACGACAGTATACCATTTAAATATTGGTCAGCCTGATATTGAAACCCCCAAACAAATCAGAGATGCTATTCATAATGCTGATTTCAAAATCTTGGAATACACACACAGCGGAGGTTTGGAGAGTTATCGAAAAAAATTAGCTCAGTACTATAATGGAGTAGGCATTAATGTAGATCATAATGAAATCATTATTACTACCGGGGGAAGTGAAGCAATTTTATTTGGCTTTATGGCTTGTTTAGATCCGGGCGATGAAGTAATTATTCCTGAACCATTTTATGCAAACTACAATGGTTTTGCAATTGCAGCAGGTGTAAATGTTGTTCCAATTACCTCACACATTGAAAATGGTTTTGCTTTACCTCCTATTGAAGATTTTGAGCAAAAAATTACTTCAAAAACAAAAGCAATTGTTATCTGTAATCCCAACAATCCAACAGGTTATAATTACAGTGAAGCCGAAATGCAAAAACTAAAAGAGATCATTGTAAGGCACAATCTTTTTCTTTTTTCTGACGAAGCGTATCGTGAATTTACATACGAAGGCAAACAATTCAGCGCAATGCATTTAACCGATGTGGATGATAACATTGTATTAATGGATACTATCAGCAAACGCTACAGTGCTTGTGGTGCAAGGATTGGCGCATTTGTTACCAAAAACAAACAGCTGTTAGATGCTACCATGAAATTTGCACAAATGAGATTATGCAGCCCTTATCTGGAACAATTAGCCGGCGAAGCTGCAATTGATTTACCTGCCGATTATTTCAATGATACAAAAGCAGAATACCAATCCCGCAGAGATTTAATTGTAAAAAGATTAAATGCAATAGAAGGTGTTTTTTGTCCAAACCCTGGTGGTGCATTTTATGCAATGGCACAATTGCCAATTGATAATGCAGATGTATTTTGTCAATGGTTATTGGAAGATTTTAGTTACCAAAATCAAACAGTAATGCTTGCACCTGCAACCGGATTTTATGGCACTAAAGGTTTGGGTATGAATGAAGTACGATTGGCTTATGTGTTGAATTTGGATGCTATCAACCATGCAATGGATTGTTTAGAAGCAGCTTTGAAAGTTTATCCGGGTAGAACAATCAATAAATAATCTATTTTAAAATAGATTTCAAATTATATTTTTTTTCTTGTCAAAATCTACAACTGATGCGTAAATTATTTATTCTGCTTGCATTATTATGTGCTTTAAATTTATTGGCACAGCAAAAAGCCAATTATCAATTAGCTGCAAGATTTTCTCCTAAGAAATTAGAAAAATTAATTTTCTCAACGAGTGTTGATCCGCATTGGTTAAAAAAAAGTGACCGCTTTTGGTATATGTACGAAACCACTGAAGGAAAAAAATGGTACATCGTTGATGCGGCAAAACAAGATAAAAAATTGTTGTTTGATCATGAAAAACTTGCGATGCAAATTTCTCGAATTGTAAAAGATCCTTTTGATGCGCAACATTTGGGATTGGATAGTATGCGGTTTATTGGCGATGAAACTAAAATACAATTTGAAGTAAAAAGTACACAAGAGATTGAGAAAAAAGATACCACCGCAAAAAAAGATACAAAAGCTGCAAAAGAGAAAAAAACTTTTTATTTTGAATATAACCTCATAACCGGCGAATTGGTCGAACTAATTGACTTCAAGAAAATAAAACGAAAACCAAGCTGGGCAAATATTTCACCCGATGGGAATACCATTGTTTTTGGTAAAAATTACAATCTCTGGTATTTGGACAAAGCCAATTATGAAAAGGCTTTGTTGAATGAAGATGATACTACAATAATAGAAAATAAATTAACAACCGATGGTGTTGAAAATTATGCCTATCACGGAGACGGTGCTTTTGGAGGTGGTGGCGAAACAAATATTGACAAAGAAAAAAATAAAAACAAAAGAAAACCAGTTAGCATTTTATGGAGCCCCGACAGCAAATATTTCAGCATTGTAAAATCTGATGTAAGAAAAGTAAAAGACTTGTGGGTAATCAACAGCATTGCAGATCCTAGACCGACTTTAGAGACTTACAAATACTGGATGCCGGGCGAAAAAGAAAGTCCTACCGATCATTTGATATTGTTTGATATGACTAACAAATCAGGTAAAGAAATAATGGCATCTGCTTTTAAAGATCAGGATATTAATGTATGGAGTAAACCTGCGATGAATAATGCAAGAGATGATGATTGGAAGCCTTCTGTTTGGTTGGGGAATAATGATAAATTTTATTTCAGTAGAACAAGCAGAGACTTGAAAAAAATTGACCAATGTGTGATTGATATCAAAACACTTACCGTAAAACCTTTGATACAAGAACAACTCAATACATATGTTGAAATTAAAAGATTGGGATTAATTAATGATGGCAATGAAATGATTGAATGGAGTGAACGAGATGGTTGGGCACATTTTTATTTGTATGATGACAACGGAAAACTCAAAAATCAGATTACAACAGGTGCATTTCATTGTGAAGACATTGTAAATATTGATGAGAAAAAAAGAATCTTATACTTTACTGCAAATGGTAAAGAAACAAATGAAGACCCCTACTACTACCATCTTTACAAAATTAATTTGGACGGCAGTGGCTTACAATTATTAAATGCCGGAAATTTTGATCATGCCATCAACATGAACGACAATGGTACTTATTTTATCAATAATTATTCAAGGGTAAATACCATACCGAAATCAATGTTGGTTTCTACAGATGGTAAAAAATCAATGGAACTGGAAACAGCAGATTTTACTTCTTTATTCAGTGCAGGATATAAATTTCCTCAACCATTTAAAGTAAAAGCGGATGATGGAATTACTGATTTATATGGTGTAATGTACAAGCCATTTGACTTTGACAGCACCAAAAAATATCCATTGATTGAATATGTATACCCCGGTCCCCAAACAGAAGCTGTGAATAAAAGTTTCAGTAAAGGAATGGATCGTGTAGACAGACTTGCACAGTTGGGTTTTATTGTTGTAACAGTAGGTAACAGAGGCGGACATCCGGCACGTAGTAAATGGTATCACAATTATGGTTATGGCAATTTGAGAGATTACGGTTTGGCAGATAAAAAAGCTACTGCAGAACAATTAGCAGACAGATACAACTTCATAGACATCAACAAAGTTGGTATTCATGGTCATAGTGGTGGTGGTTTTATGAGTACTGCAGCCATGTTAGTGTATTCCGATTTTTTCAAAGTTGCAGTAAGCAATGCAGGCAATCATGACAACAGTATTTACAACCGTTGGTGGAGTGAAAAACACCATGGTGTAAAAGAAATTATTTCAGACAAACTAGACACAAGTTTTACTTACAGCATAGACAAAAATCCGGATGTTGCTAAAAACTTGAAAGGCAAGTTGTTATTGATTCACGGAGAAATTGACAACAACGTGCATCCGGCAAATACGATGCGTGTTGTAAATGCATTAATCAATGCCAACAAACGTTTTGATATGCTAATATTACCTACACAAAGACATGCTTTTGGAACTATGACGGAGCATTGGTTTTGGCGTACAGCGGATTATTTTAGCAAATGGTTGTTGTGTGATACTACAGAAAGAACCACTGATTTAGAAGAAATGAATAGAGAAATTGAAAAGAAAAAATAAAATTTATTTTATATTTGAAGTACGACGTTTCTTTATTTTTATCATTGGCTATGCAAGGAAGCTATGCTACGTAATAACAAAAATCCTTTTTAATAATTATAATTAAATTGATAGATTTGATAAATACACTACCGAGTAGCGCATAAACACCCAAAAACGGGTGGATATACGAATGTCTGTAGCGTACATTTAAAAGTTTCCTGCAATTATAAATCGATACTTAAAATAGACTATGAACCCTTTTTGGAAACAAATAATTATTCGTACTACACTGCGGAGCCGGGATAAAAAATCTTCGGAAAAAAAAAGATATTCGGACTTCGAACTTGCAAAAGGTTACAGAGACTTTTTCATAACTGCTAAACGAGAATTAAAAGATTTCATACTTATTACAATCGGAATATTCTCCGCATCATTTGGGTTTAAAGGCTTCCTGCTTACAAATCACTTTATTGACGGAGGTGCGACTGGTATTTCGTTATTAATTTCTGCAATTACAAATATTCCACTTCACATTCTTATCATTTGCGTTAATATTCCATTTATCGTTCTTGCATATAATATAATGGGAAAGCTATTTGCAATAAAGACAGCTATTGCAATAACAGGACTTTCTATTGTTCTAGCTACTGTTACTTTTCCTAATGTAACCAATGACAATTTATTAGTCGCCATTTTTGGAGGTTTCTTTCTTGGAGCAGGTATTGGCTTTACAATTCGAGGTAGTGCAGTTATTGACGGAACAGAGGTCCTTGCAATTTTTTTAAGTCGTAAATTCAGTACAACAATTGGCGACATCATTATTGCAATAAACGTTCTGATATTTAGTGCAGCCGCTTATTTCTTAGGTGTTGAGATAGCTATGTATTCTATGATAACTTATTTGGCAGCTTCTAAAACTTTAGACTTTATTGTAGAAGGTATTGAGGAATATATTGGCGTAACAATAGTATCTTCTCATAGTGAAGAAATCCGACAAATGATTATAAACACAATGGGTCGTGGCGTGACAGTTTATAGCGGAAAAAGAGGTTATGGAAAAAGAGGTGAAACAAAAGATGTTGAAATTATTTATACTGTAATTACAAGGCTTGAACTCGGCAAATTGACAACTGAAATTGAAAAAATAGAACCATCAGCTTTTGTAGTAATGAATAGCGTAAAAGACACAAAAGGCGGAATGATAAAAAAAAGGCCATTGAAACATTGACAAAGCAACTAATGACAAGAACGATAGCACTGATATGGGTTTGGCAAAAGTGGCTTTTCAGTACCCCGCAGAGAGATTAGTGTTAAAAATTGTCACCTTCACCAAGCTCGAAACTCCTAGGTTCAAGCGAAGTTGACTATTACCATAGTTAAACAAACAGACGAATTAAAAATATGACAGAAGCAATAATTCCCTTACTTTCCTTAATCGCCCTTGAAGTAATTCTTGGGATAGACAACATAATATTTATTTCTATTTTGGCGGATAAATTACCAGAAAGCCAAAGAGATAAATTACGATTTTGGGGTATCGGTTTGGCAATGGTAATGAGATTATTTCTTTTGGCTTTCATTTCTTGGATTTTACAATTAGATAAAAATTTATTTTCCTTATTTGAAATTGATTTTTCTGGTA
>CANGTN010000065.1 GCA_947456805.1 Chitinophagaceae bacterium
TTAAGAAACAGGAAGCTGCTTTGCAATTGCAATTATTGTTAAAAGACAAAGAGATTGATGAAAAACTGTTAATAGAAAAAAATAAATTACAACATGAGTTGCAAGAAAGTATTCGTAAAAGTGTGACCAATGATTTTGAAAACCAGTTGTTATTATTAAAACAAGCCGATGCCGAAAAAGCAGAAAAATTAAAAGAAGCCCAAAGAAAAGAACTTGATTATTTACAAAAAGAACAAGCTTTAAAAATAAAAGAAGAAGAATTACAATTGACACTACAACGGCAATTGATGGCTGAACGTGAAAAATTAAAAGAGCAATTGCAAAAAGAAGAAATAGAGAAAACAAGTATTCGTGAGCAAGAATTTCAGCTAAGAGAAAAAGAATTATTGAAGCAACTCGATGATCAAAAAAAATTAGCCGAAGAGATGAAACGCAAGGCTGATCAGGGTAGTATGCAATTACAGGGCGAGGTACAAGAATTGTTATTGGAAGAGATTTTGAAAACAACTTTTCCTTATGATACAGTTGCCGAAGTTGGAAAAGGTGTAAGAGGTGCAGATTGTATTCAGACAGTCAGAAATAATTTTGGTGTTGAAGCAGGTAAAATAATTTATGAAAGTAAACGTACTAAAGATTTTTCCAATGAATGGATTGAGAAATTAAAATCTGATATGAGAACCTTAGGGGCTGACGTTGCAATCATAGTAACACAAACCTTACCAAAAGAGATGGATAGGTTTGGCGAAAAAGATGGTGTTTATATTTGTACTTTCAGCGAAGTAAGGAGTGTGGCGTTATTACTTAGAAACGGATTACTGAAAATTTATGATGCCAAAAAAAGCCAGGATAATAAAGGTGATAAAATGGTAATGTTATACGACTATCTTACAAGTAATGAGTTTGGCGAACAATGGAATGCAATCAGGGAGGGCTTTATGAATATGAAACTTTCTATTCAAAAGGAGAGAGATATGATGGAAAAATTATGGAAAGCAAGAGAAAAGCAACTGGAGAAAGTATTGCTGAATGCCGCTCATATCAAGGGTTCTGTTGAAGGTATTGCAGGAGCAGATGCTGTGAACCTAAGTATTTCTGATGATGAAGAACCTTTATTACTGGATTAGTTTTTCTAATTTAATTACCCCATCGGTAACTGTTAATATCAAGACCGGCAAGGTCTAAAATTCTATCTACAACTGTTGATGCAACTGCTTCAATTGTTGTAGGTACAGAATAAAATGAAGGTGTTGCAGGACAAATAATACCACCGGCTAAAGTAACGGTCTCCATGTTTTTGATGTGAATTAAATTGTATGGCGTTTCCCTTACCATTAACAATAATTTTCTTCTTTCTTTTAAAATTACATCGGCAGCTCTTATAACCAAATCATCACTAACACCGGCTGCTATTCGGCCCAAAGTGCCCATGCTGCAAGGTGCAACAATCATTATATTATACTTAGCAGAACCCGATGCAAAGGGTGCTGAAAAGTCGTATTTCTCAAAATAACTTGCTTGATAGTTTGCATATGATTCATCACCCAGTTCTACTTTCCAAACAGACTTTGCATTATCGCTCATTACAATTCCAAGCTCTGAATATTGGTCTTTCATTTGCATGAGTTTGTCCAATAATATTTTTGCATAGATACTTCCGCTGGCTCCTGTAATTGCAACAACAATTTTGTTTGTCATGTAATAAAATTAATGTAGTAATGCAACTATAACAAAAATCAAGTGATAGTGTTGATAGAAATCACATTAAATTTTGAAATAAGTAAAAATAGTTTCAAAATTAATTGTGTAGTAATACGCTTTATCTTTATTGCCAGGTGAAAAAAAAACGATTTATATACTGGTTTGTTTTAGCCGTTTTGATTATTGTCAATGGCTTTATTTTAATGCACAGAAATGAAGGGTACAAATATTTTCCTTTCAAAACATACAGTGAATTATATGTTACCGATTCAATGTTGTATTTAAAAGACCTTCATTTTTCAAATGATAGTGTTGCTTTGGTATTGTCAAAAAATATGGAATTGAATGGTGAAAATAAGTTGTGGCAAGTATTTGCTGATGCACAAAATATTGGTTTTGCCAGAACTGTTTCAAATACAATCAATGTTCCTCTCTTAAATGGTATTCATTATTATCGGTTAAATTCCATTGCTTCAAATCAAAACATACAATTTACCATTGACCATAATTTGGACGACAGCGCATCGAAAAAATATACCAATGAATTTATGTATATCAGTATGCCCGGACCAAATATCAATGTCAGTGATCAAAAACAATGGCAATCAGATATTGGATTTACAGACGATGAAAAAGTCCAGGCAAATAAATTGTTGAAAGATAAAATCAAATTTCATAGCGATAGTTCAGATATGTACAACACATTGGCCATTTCAAAATTTGTTGCAACACTTTGTAATAATCCCAAAGGAATAGATTTCAATACCTTATCCCGATTACGACCAATTGGTCAATTGAATGAAGCCATGAAATGCAATGCCAGTATGGCTTGTGGAAATTATGCAGCCATGATGGGTTATCTTTTTTCTGTTGCCAAAATTCCTAATCGGGTTGTGTTTTTTCAAAGCAGTTCAGTTAATTGGCAATATGGTGTACATTATTACAATGAAATATTTTTAAGAGACATACAAAAGTGGGTTTTGGTAGATGCATCAAATAACATTACCATGCCTCACTTAATCAAGAACGGTGATTTTTTAAATGCTGCTGATTTAAAAAAACTGATTCAACTAAATCATACAAGTTCTATCGAAGCATTTGTATTTAAAAAGGATTCCACTATAACAACTGTTTATGACAGTATTAATAAACCACATTTTTATTACCACCAATCCAATGCAAATCTTTGTTATTATCATGCAAATGCAGATGTTTCCAATTCTAAATTCAGAACAATTTTAGAGTTTTACACTTTCAACAGAGACTTTGATTTTTATAGCGATGTGAATCGAAATGACTGGTTCAAAATTGTAATCAAAGAATTTGCCATGTTGCTTCTGTTGCTGACATTGTTTTTTTATTTTGTCTTTGAAATTTCAAACAGACAACACAAACAAAAAGTATAATTCTTTTCTGTATTTGATTTTATTTTTATTGCTTTCAGGTTTTGAATAATTATTCATTAAATTGCAACACATACAAATAATACAGATGCAATTTTTATCTCAGAATTTAGATTTTCTAGACCATCACTGTTGCTGATTTAGGCTATTACAGCCATAATTGTTTTCTTTTTTTATTTACCAAAAACTTAATTATGTTATCACCTAACTCAAGTGATCGCACAGCTTATTATTTGACATTAGAAGATCAATATGGTGCACACAATTATCATCCTATTCCTGTGGTATTAGAAAGGGGAGAAGGTGTTTTTTTATATGATGTAAATGGAAAACGTTATTACGATTTTTTAAGTGGTTATTCAGCTGTAAATCAGGGACATTGCCATCCGGAAATTATCAATGTTTTGGTAGAACAAGCTCAAAAATTAACCCTCACATCAAGAGCATTTCACAATAATTTGCTAGGTGAATATGCAAAATTTTTAACCTCTTATTTTGGCTACAATAAAGTTTTACCAATGAATACAGGCGTTGAAGCCGGTGAAACAGCAATCAAATTAGCAAGACGTTGGGCTTATGATAAAAAAGGTGTTGAGGAAAACAAAGCTGTTGTTTTATTTGCAGAGGGAAATTTTTGGGGCAGAACATTAGCTGCAATTTCAAGTTCTACAGATCCCAGCAGTTACAAGGGTTTCGGGCCTTACATGCCAGGATTTGACATTGTTCCTTACAATGATTTGAATGCTTTAGAACAAGCAATGCAAGATAAAAATGTTGCATCTTTTATGCTAGAACCAATACAAGGTGAAGCCGGTGTGGTAATTCCCGATGATGGTTATTTAACTGGAGTCAGGGAGTTATGTACCCGTTACAATGTATTGATGATTGCAGATGAAATTCAAACGGGATTGTGCAGAACTGGTAAGTTGTTGGCTTGTGATTATGAAAATGTGCGTCCGGATATTTTAGTATTAGGCAAAGCCTTGAGTGGAGGAACATTGCCAATTAGTGCTGTTTTATGTGATGATGAAATTATGATGAATATAAAACCTGGTGAACATGGTAGTACTTATGGAGGAAACCCGTTAGCTTGTGCAGTTGCTATGAAATCTTTACAAGTTTTAAAAGACGAAGGAATGGCTGAGAATGCCATGAATATGGGCATTTTGCTAAGAAGTGAATTGGAGAAAATTAATTCGCCATATATCAAAACAATACGTGGTAAAGGATTATTGAATGCAATTGTTATCAACCATTCTAATACAGAAGCAGCATGGGATCTTTGTTTGGCATTAAAAGAAAATGGATTGCTTGCAAAACCAACGCATGGAAATAAAATTAGATTTGCACCACCTTTAATTATCAACAAGGAACAAATATTAGAATCAGTGGCCATAATTGCAAAATCTTTACAATCAATTTAGTTTTATTGTTTTAATATATTTCTTCTAAATTGTTTCATTCAAATAGAAAAATTTATTACGATGCAGGATACCCATTTACACCATTATGAAGAACATTTACAAAGCTCTGATTTATTGAAAGACATAGTAATCGGGATGAGTGATGGACTTACCGTTCCGTTTGCATTAGCGGCAGGATTGAGTGGTGCCGTCAACGGAAATGTAAACCTGGTATGGATTGCAGGTATTGCAGAAATTGCAGCAGGGTCAATAGCCATGGGTTTGGGTGGTTATCTTGCGGGCAAAACAGATCAAGATCATTATAACAGTGAATTGAAAAATGAGTACTGGGAACTAGAACACAAACGTGAAGTTGAAATTGAAGAAGTAAGAAAAGTTTTTATAGAATGGGGTTTGAGTAAACATACTGCAGAAGAAGCTACACAAGAAATAATTAAGGATAATGACCGTTGGGTAGAATTTATGATGAAGCATGAATTGGGTTTAGAAAAACCCGATCCTAAACGTGCACATAAAAGTGCTTTCAATATTGGGTTAAGTTATATAGTTGGGGGATTCATACCATTAATTCCCTATTTTTTTGTTGATACCGCATTGATAGGCTTAAAATATTCTGCGATGATTACGTTGGTTTGCCTATTTATTTTTGGTTACTTCAAAAGTAAAATGACTGGTATAAATCCATGGATTGGGGGTGTAAAAGTAATGTTGATAGGGGCTACAGCAGCATCGGTAGCATTTGGTATTGCAAGATTGATTGAAGGATAGTTATCTTACAAATGATACCTTTCTTTAAGAATTTTACAATGATGTAATGAATGTCCTATCGTTATGTAGGCCAAAGCATTCACGGTAATATTTTGATTGTTTGCTATACCTTTTTGATGAAGCTGAGTTTCATTTAATGTATTAAAAAAAATATCAGTTGCATTGCGTAATGCTGCAAATTCTGATTGCAAACTTTCCAAGCTTCTTTGTTGTGCATTAGAAGTAATTACATATTCATTTTCATCAAAACCGTGAAGTTGATTTTTTGATTTTCTGGAAAATGATAAGGCACGATAAACAAAAATTCTTTCTGTATCTATCATGTGCTGCAAAACTTCTTTAATTGTCCATTTACAGGGAGCATAAGCATAATCCGCTTTTTCATTTTGAATATTGGCAATACAATCTAAAATATTTTTTGAATGATTTTTCACTACATCATGAATCGTATTTTCAGTTGTGTAATCAATATACGTCTGATAAAATAATGCGTATTCATCTGAAGTTGGTCTGGACATTAGCACTATTTTCTTTTACTTTTTTTATTGTTGGTTCCAGCAATTTTATCAGCTAGTATAATAGCATTATATGCATTCACAATTCCACCGGTTCTGCATAAATCTTTCATAGATATTTTTTCTTTTGTTCCAGGTTTCAGTACTACAACATTATCAGGAGCAATGTAAACAGATTGTTCAATTATATCCTTTACTTGAACTGCTGTAAGTGAAGGATAATAAGACCTTATGAACGCTGCAAGTCCTGCAACCACAGGCGAAGCCATACTTGTACCTTTTTGATTACCATATTCATTTCCGGTTGGGATTGTTGAATAAATTTTTACACCTGGTGCAAATACATCAACCGTATTTTTTCCATAATTACTAAAATCCGCTGCTAATGTTCCGGATATTTTAGGGTCACTGCTTGCGCCAATTGTCATGAAGTTGGGTGCTCGTAATCCATCAATGTAAAAAGGCATTGGATAATTTTCTTTTACATCAACATCACTCGATTCATTACCTGCCGCATGAACCAATAAAACGTCATTTAATGCCGCATATTGTATAGCACTGTCTATCCATCTCTTATCAGGAGAATAAGATTTTCCAAAACTCATATTAATCACTTTTGCACCATTATCTACAGCATAAAAAATAGCAAGTGCAATATCTTTGTCATATTCATCCCCATCAGGAACAACTCTAAGCGTCATTATTTCTGCATTTTCTACCACTCCATTCATTCCAATTCCATTATTTCTTGCTGCTGCAATAATTCCTGTAACGTGTGTGCCGTGCATTGGTGTTACTGCCATTACATCGTTGTTTCCATAGCCTTTAATTTTAATATTATTGTAATCATCTTTTATAAAATCTGCTCTGTAGTCGTAAGGCACTTTGTCTTTTGCTTCAATTGCATTTTTTTTATTTTCAATGTATTCATTTAGTTCACGTATAATATCTGAGTTTTTGGTGTCGCTATCAACACCTAATAATTTCATGATATTGATGTAACTCATTTTTCCACGTTTGCCAATGTCTGTGGTGGGAGTGAAGCCTTCCAGTTCAGAAGTAGTATATACTTCTTTTCCCATTTCTGCTTTGAGAGTTTTGTCGCAGGTTTTAATATTTTTTACAGCAACTTCCATATACGCAATAGAGGATTGTTCTTCGGCACTAACTTCAATTTCGGAAGCACTTCTTAACCAACTTTTATAAATAAATTTTTGATCAAGATTCCATTGGGTTGAATCTAATTCTTTGCCCGAAAAAGTTTGTTTAAATCGATGATATATTCTGCTTTTTTCATCACTTGCTTTTTTAATATTTCTTCCATCTGGTCCGCCCAAATAATTCCAACCGTACACATCATCGACGTATCCGTTTTTATCATCATCAATTCCATTGTTTGGAATTTCTTTGGGATTATGCCATAGAATTGGTTTCAGGTCTTCATGTGTGGTATCAACTCCTGAGTCAATTACTGCGACCAATACTTTCTTTGATGTTATATTTTTAGATTCAAGAAATTGATAGGCTCTTGTCAAATCAATACCATACAACGAATCAGTTGTAGGACTCAGCAAATGCCATCCATCGGGCACGGAATTTTGTGCAAATGATGTAGTTACTGAAAAAAGAATGATTGCGAAATTGATTATTTTATTAGAACGTTTCATGAAAACGATTTTGTTTTTTGAGAATAAGATGAATTTTATTGAAATAAATTAAAAGAATATTTAGTAGAATAATTTACTGGTACTGTTACAAAAATACCGGCTTTACCAACTCTGCAATTACCTTTTATATCCAGTTTTACTTCTTTGTTAAAGACAGCAGTTAAAGCATTTTTAAAAATACCTTTCATTTCAACTTCCATTTTGCTTGGTAATGTAAATTCACTTTTACGTGGAATATGCATCAGCGTATCGAGTTTGTATTTGCCTAAGTAATTATTTTCAACAAAAATAGTACAGTCGACTTTTCTTAAGTCTACCCCAAAATTATTCGGATTATAATAAACCATATCAAGACTAATGGCAGTTTTGTCAAAGCCAACCTGATTTATTTTTATGTTTCTCGTTTCTCTGAAATCAAAGCCTTGTGGTTTTTTACAGGCAGCCAATAAAAATATAAGCGTACAATAGCCAACAATTTTTTTTATTAAAACCAGGTTCATAAATAGTAGAATTTTAAACACCCAACATTTAAATAATGGCAAATGAAACTCAATTTAATTGAATAATAAATTATTGGATTGTTAAAATAAATATTTTACTTTTAAAAGATCATTTTGTAGTATTAAAACAAATAAAATTATTTTCCGTTTATACCTTTTTAATTAAAAAAAATATTATGAAATCTAATAGTATGATTATTGTTTTTCTTTTAGTAATTATTCAATTATCATGTAAAACAAATGCAATTACGGGAAGAAATCAGTTAAAGTTGGTGTCTGATACTGAATTACAAAATATGGCAGTTACCGAGTACCGTCAATTTTTATCTAAAGAAAAAGTATTGAATAGTAACACAGATAAGAATGCAATGATAGTAAAGAATATAGGAATTAGAATTTCCACTGCCATTATAAAATATTATAATGAGCGAAATTTATCTGCTGAGTTGATTGGTTACAAATGGGAATATAATTTAGTAGATAGTAAACAAGTAAATGCATGGTGTATGCCAGGCGGTAAAATTGTTGTTTACACTGGATTGTTGCCAATTACAAAAAACGAAGATGCATTGGCAGTTGTGATTGGTCATGAAATAGCTCATGCATTGGCAAAACATGGTAATGAAAGAATGAGCCAATCAATGCTGCAACAATTTGGTAATCTTGCTTTATCGGTAGCTGTAAATAATAAACCAAAAGAAACTCGTGATGCTTTTTTAAATGCATATGGTGTAGGAAGTTCGCTGGGTTTTATACTGCCACATAGTAGACAACAAGAATTAGAAGCAGATAAATTTGGTTTGAGATTTGCAGCTCTAGCTGGCTATAATATCAGGGAGGCTATACCATTGTGGAATAGAATGAAAACTGCAAGTGGAAACAATGGCTCGACAGAGTTTTTAAATACACATCCTGCTGAGGATAGAAGGATAACTGAGTTGAATAAAATTATGGACGAAACTATAAGGAATTATTTCAGACCTAATATGAATTAAATTGATATACTCTGATAAACAATGGTATTGAGTTGAATTATTAAAAAAAAAATTTTGCAAAAGCATCTTTATTTTTGGTAACTTTGCAATCTTATTTTTATTTAAAATCGCTCTGAATCATGTCCAACCCCACAATGTTTGAGAAATTAGAGTTGCTTGCGGAGAAAAATCTTCTAATCCAAGGTCTTCCTTCCGGTATAGAAAAACAATTTGTGAAATTATCTTACTCCAAAAATGTAACACCTCTTTTAAAAACAAGAAAAATTGATTTTGCATTGGTATTTGCCATTAATCAATATCAATTAAATAATGTATTAAAAGATGTATTTCCGGCATTGCATGAAGATAGTAAATTATGGGTTGCTTATCCTAAACAAACAAGTAAGATCGTAAGCGACTTAAATAGAGACAGCAGTTGGGAAGTGCTAACCAATAATGGTTTTGAAGGAATTAGTCTGGTTACATTAGATCACATGTGGAATGCGATGCGTTTTAAGAGAAACCTTAATTTGGTTATTAAAAAAGTAGAAACTAAATCTGAGTTTAATATTCCTGTATTTGAAAAGAGTTTAATTCACTTGCCGGTTGAATTAGAGAGAATATTTATGAAGCACAAGCAAGTAAAAGAATTTTTTACTTCATTAGCTCCAAACAGCCAAAAAGAATATATCAGCTGGATTCAGGATGCCAAAAGATCTGATACAAGAAAAAGAAGATTGGATATGGTAGTTGAAAAACTGATGGCAGGAAAAAAATCACTCTCTGAAAAATAAATTCAAAAAAATGTCTCATTTTTATTGAAACCTTTTTATTTTATAATAACAGTACCTAAAAGCTTGGTAATTGCTCTTTCTGCTTCCTTTAATTGCTGATGTATTTTTATTTGCGTTAGTTGATCTTCAAAACTCGCATTTTCCATACCATGCTGATTTTCTTCAAACATTTTCTTGATTTTTTTCAGCTTATAATAATTTACACTCATTAAAGCATCTTGTTGAGAA
>CANGTN010000066.1 GCA_947456805.1 Chitinophagaceae bacterium
ATTTTGGACAGCGTTAAAAAAATTACTTTTATAAGTAATAGCTTATACGAATGAATGAATCAAAAAAAGGAAATAAAAAAAGTCCTAAACATTTTATATGTTTAGGACTTTTTAAACTTATAGTTCAATTTACTTACCTCCGCCCGGACAATTTTGTTTAATATAGTTGGTTATTAAAGCCATTAAATGCGATGAAGTTCCTTTGCCCTCACTAATGCTGTGTGTGCGGTTAGGATAACTCATCATAGAGAATTGCTTGTTGTTTTTTACCAATTCATTAATCAGCATTTCAGTATTTTGGTAATGCACATTGTCATCACCTGTGCCATGAATGACCAATAAATTTCCTTTCAAACCTTTTGTATAATTTATTGCAGATGCTTTAATATAATCTTCTCTGTTTTCTTGTGGCAAACCCATGTAACGCTCTTCATAAATATTATCATAAGTCAAACGGTTGGCTACAGGAGCAACTGCAATTCCGGTTTTATAAATCTCCGGATATTGAAACATCAAGTTTAAAGTTGTAGAACCACCGCCACTCCAGCCACTAACAAGTATTCTATCTTTATCAACAAACTTCCATTCCAATATTTTTTTTGCAGCCATCGCCTGATCTCTAACATTTAAAATACCTACTTTACGATAAATACTTTTTCTCCATGCTGCACCTTTTGGCGCTGGTGTTCCTCTGCCATCCAAACTGATTTGTATGTACCCTTCGTTGTACATATCTCCTGTGTAAAAAGGAAATCCTGCACTTCCATAAGTATCATGTACGGTAGTTGCACCAGGTTCGGTATATACATAAAACACAACAGGATATTTTTTGGTACTGTCAAAGTTTGCAGGCAATATTCTCCAGCCATCCATTGTTACGCCATCTTCAGTTGTAATTTGTATAAACTCTGTTGAGTTGTCTTTTACGACCGAAGCTTTTTTTGAACTTGCTTTGATTACATTATTATTTGGTAATGAAACCCATTCTTCCATTGGCATTGTAGAGGAATTAGAGAAACTATGTTTTGCAAATGCTGCATTGGGTGATGTTTCATAACGATGCGTTCCTTTTTGCACAGGATTAGAAACCAATTCGGCAGTTCCACTACCATCCAACTTACATCTGTATAAATACTCTTGAACGGCACTATTTGGTGAAGCAGTAAAATATACATAACCATTTTTTTCATCGATTGCTTCAAGACCAATCATATCATAATTTCCTTTTGTAATCAGCGTTTCATTGCCATCTTGTGTACCAATTTTGTAAATGTGGCGCCATCCGTCTTTTTCACTCACCCATAAAAAAGCTGTGCCATTATTCAACCATTCCCAACCCATTGGATTGTCTTTATTCCAGCGGCTTTTGATATCAATCCATGCAGTATCTTTTTCCTGGAAAATTAATTTCGAAGCTCCGGTTTTTGCATTCAACAACATTATTTTACTTTCTTGTTGTTTACGATCCAATTGTTGAATAATTAGTTCATTACTTGAATTTGACCATTCCATTCTTGGAATATAATGTTGTACAGCACTGCCGGGAACATCCATCCATTTTGTTTTGGCATTAGAAATATCTACTACGCCAATTTTACAGGATGATGGGTCTTCTCCTACTTTAGGATACTCTACCGGAACAGTATATGAATAAATAGAATCGGTATTGTTAATCATTAAAAAATTTCGAATATTATTTGCATCAATTTGCCAGTAAGCAATGCATTTGCTATCGGGACTCCATCTAAAACCATCTCTGCAACCAAATTCTTCTTCATAAGCCCAGTCGAAAGTTCCGTTGATTAATTTAGCAGAACCATCTTTAGTTAATTGCTTGATGCTACTTGTGGCAATATCTTCTACATAAATATTATGAGCACTTACATAAGCAGCTTTTTTGCCATCGGGTGAAAGCTTTGCAAACATTAAGGAAGAGGTAGGTAAGGTTTGGCCCAATTGTTTACAAGTTTTTGCTTCAAGATCTACTAAATAATAATCTCCTCTTGTATCATAACGCCACACTTTCTTACTGTTTGTATAAACCAATATTTTCTTTTCGTCATCAGTAATAAAAAAGTTACGAATTGAAATAGCATTTGTTTTGCCTTGCTGTGTTAATGCTGCTTTGGTAGCAATTACATTTTTTTCAAAACCAGGTAATTGATATTTTACAATTTCACCATTTTCGCTTGCATAATAACCTAGTCCATCTTTTGACCATTTGATGCCTTTCGATGATTGTGCATTAGTTGTAACACAAAATATTACAACCAATGAAAAAAGAAATAAAAATTGAATTCGTTTCATATGTTTTTTTTAATGGCGTGAATATAAAAAATAACTTATTAGTTTGTTTGCCATTCATAAAAAAAGGTTATTCATCCTTAGAAAAATAACCTTTTAAAATACTGTGAACTTTAGGTAATAATAGCTGTATAATTATTTTGTTATAACCTCAGTTGCCAATGAACTTTTTGCTTCATTATATTTTTTTGCAGCAGCAATAAAATGAACAAACAAAGGCGCCGGTTTTTCTACTGTACTTTTTAATTCGGGGTGATACTGGACTCCAATAAAAAACGGATGAGTTGGTAATTCAATAATTTCTACCAATCCTGTTTCTTCATTTTTTCCGCTTGCTATCATTCCGGCATTTTCAAAGTCAGCTAAATAATCGTTATTAAATTCAAATCTGTGTCTGTGTCTTTCTGTTATTTTATTGGTACCATAAATCTCATAAGCCAAAGTATTGCTTTGAATATCGCAAGGATAAGCCCCCAAACGCATAGTACCACCCATCATCTTAATTTTCTTTTGCTCTTCCATCATATTAATAACCGGATGGGGTGTATTGGCATTCATCTCAGTACTATGTGCATCTTTTAAACCCAATACATTTCTTCCAAATTCTATCACTGCCATTTGCATACCCAAACAAATTCCAAAGAATGGCAATGCTTTTTCTCTTGCATATTTCACGGCAATAATTTTACCTTCTATTCCACGCAAGCCAAAACCCGGCGCTACCAACAATCCATCTAGGCCTTCTAATTTTTCTGCAACATTTTCATTTGTGATATATTCACTGTGCACATTGGCAATTTCTACTTTTAATTCATTCATAGCCCCTGCATGAACAAAGCTTTCCAAAATACTTTTGTAAGCATCTTGTAGTTCAATATACTTGCCAATCAATCCAATTGTAACCTTAGCTTTTGGATATTTCAATTTATCTAAAAATAATTTCCATTTGTCTAATTTCGGTTCGTCAAATTTTGTAATGTTCAACTTTTTCATACAATACAAATCCAACTTTTCTCTCAACATCAATAGTGGTACTTCATAAATTGTACTTGCATCTATCGCCTCAATAACCGCTTCTTGTTTTACATTACAAAAAAGTGCAATTTTTCTTTTGATATCAACTCCCAATGGCTCTTCAGTTCTACAAACAATTACATCAGGATGAACCCCCGTTTCACTCAACATTTTTACACTGTGTTGTGTAGGTTTTGTTTTCAATTCTTTTGCAGCTTTCAAATAAGGCACAAGTGTTAAGTGCACTACTATTACATCATCTTCAGGCAACTCCCATTGCAGTTGTCTTACAGCTTCAATAAAAGGCAAACTTTCAATATCACCAACCGTGCCACCAAGTTCGGTGAGTACGATATCAAAAGCACCTGTTTTACCAATCAGTTGCATCCTTCTTTTTATCTCATCTGTAATATGCGGAACTACTTGAACAGTCTTTCCTAAAAAATCTCCGGCACGTTCTTTATTAATAACAGTTTGATAAATTCTGCCCGTTGTTACATTGTTTGCTTGTGAAGTATAAATACTTAAAAATCTTTCGTAATGACCTAAATCCAAATCCGTTTCTGCACCATCTTCAGTTACAAAACATTCCCCATGTTCATACGGATTTAATGTTCCGGGATCGACATTAATGTACGGATCAAATTTTTGAATAGTAACCCGCAAGCCCCTTGCCTGCAATAGTTTTGCAAGACTTGCAGCAATAATTCCTTTTCCTAAACTGCTTGTTACACCACCTGTAACAAAAATGTACTTTGCCATAAAAACATATTTTTTTTCGCTGCATTTCGCAGAAAAAATTTATTGATTAATTAAATATTATTGAACCAACTTATGAACCGCTATTAAACATTTGTTGCGTCGCACACTTCAACATTCAAAACTTTATTCAGCAATGAAATATGGTGTAAATGACAACAAATTTTAGACCTTGGAAAATGTAATTGAAATTGAAAAACTTTCAGAGGTCATACAAACGTAAAGGAAAAAAATCAATCACCGAAATAGATAACAACAGATATTTAACAATAATTAAAAAGTGTTAATTTACGGTGCAAATCTTTTACTCAAAAAATAACCAAGAATGAAAAAAATTACTTCGCTAGTCTTATTTGCTTTTGTAATAGCTCTATTATTAAGCTATACATTAAAAAAAAAGGAGCTTTCATTAACCGCTCCTGATGGTTATGTTAGTTGTTATGCTATGGAATCAAAAGATATGATTCAGGCAGATGCTGGGAAACCTGGTTTTGCTGCTTTGCATATGGCACCTAAACCGTTTGTATTGGAAAATCAAAAGGGTAAAATGATTTCTTTCAAATCAAATGACGGCATTGATGCAAAAGGATATTTTCTAAAAAGCAATATGAAAAGCAACAAATGGTTGATTGTAATTCAGGAATGGTGGGGCTTGAATGATAATATTAAAAAAGAAGCAGAAACGTATTACTCAGAATTATACAATATCAATGTACTTGCTGTAGACATGTATGACGGTAAAATTGCAAGCACACCTGATAGTGCAATGACTTTAATGAGAAATGCAAAATCTGAAAGATTGGAAAATATTATCAAAGCTGCAATTGCATATGCAGGCAGCGATGCAAAAATATATACAGTGGGCTGGTGCTTTGGTGGTGGATGGAGTTTGCAAACTTCTATTTTAGCAGGTAAGCAAGCTGAAGGATGTGTAATGTATTATGGAAGACCTGAGAAAAATATTGATAAATTAAAATCATTGCATTGTGAAGTAATAGGATTTTTTGGCAACTTGGATCAGGGTATTTCAAAAGAGGTAGTCAATACTTTTGAAGCCAATATGAAAGAAGCAGGAAAAAACATTAGTTTATATCGTTATGAAGCAGGTCATGGGTTTGCCAACCCAAGTAATCCTGTATTTAACAAAGAAGCTGCAGCAGATGCTCATTCGAAAGCAATCCAATTTTTAGAGGAGAGAATGAAATAATATTTTTATTGAAACATTAGCTTGTAATTAGTTAGCCATAAAAATTTTTGGCATGAATGTTACATTTTATTTCATGTTAACACTTGTAATAAACAAATCAAGATGAGAAAACTATTACTTGCTTTTTTTTTAATTGCAAATTTATTTACACAGGCACAAAATTGGACCGCAGGTAAAATTTATAGTGATCCTGAAAACTGGACAGAATTTAGAGTAGGAAATATTCCTTTGGTTATTACAGTTCCGCATGGTGGTTCTATAGATTTAGACTCTATTCCAGACAGGAGTTGTCCCGATGCAATTACAGTAAGAGATAACAATACCAAAGAACTTGCATTGGAAATTGAAACAGAGTTCATGAAACAATACGGTGTTCGCCCTTTCATTATCATTTGTAACTTATTAAGAAAAAAAGTAGATCAGAACAGAGAAATTGAACTAGCAACTTGTGGAAACAATGCTATGCGTAAACCATGGAATGCCTTTCATGATTTTACCGATACTGCAATAGCTATGGCAGTAAACCAATTTGGAGGCTGCTTATATATTGACATACACGGGCATGGACATCCAATACAAAGATTGGAATTGGGATATTTATTAAAAGAGAGTGAATTGAAACAACTTAATGCTGATAATAGTGTTGAAAAATTTGCCAACAAATCTTCATTACAGAATTTAATAAAAAACAGTAACGGCAAATTAGATTTAAAAATGCTGCTGATTGGTTCAAATGCTTTCGGGACAATGATGGCAAATGAAGGAATAGCATCAGTACCAAGCCAACAGGATATTGCCCCAAATGCAGAGGAAAAATATTTCAATGGTGGATATAACACCAGCAGATACACATCTTCTAAATACCCAAATTGCTTTGGATGGCAGATTGAAACGAACTATAAAGGTGTGCGTGATGCCAAAGGAATACCTGTTTTTGCAAGAGCTTTCGCCAAAGTAATTCCAGGATTTTTAAAACAAAATACATCTCTTTCAATCCCTGTAAACATACAAAAAATTGGTGCCAATTAAAACTGAACATTATTAATTAGAACACCTAATGAAAAAATTTATCATAGCAATATGTATTTGGTTCAGCAACAATACATATGCTCAAAACTGGGTTCCGGGTACTACTTACTTCAACAACAACAATTATGTAGAATATATTTTTGGCAATATGCCGGTAATTATTTCTACACCACATGGAGGTACAATTGCACCAACTTCCATACCCAACAGAACAGCTACTATTTGTGGTACTAACGTTACAACAGTTGAAGACTCCAATACTGATGATCTTGCAAGGGCTCTTGACACTTCACTTAGAAATTTGATAGGTTGCCGGCCTCACACTATCGTATGTCGATTAGCAAGAACCAAAATTGACATGAACAGAGAAATTAATGAAGCGACATGTGGTAATGCAACTGCACAAACCACCTGGTACAATTACCACGCATTTATAGACACCGCAAGAAAATATATTTTGGCAAAATATGGAAGGGGCTTATTTATTGATTTACATGGTCATGGGCATGTGAAACAAAGATTGGAAATTGGCTATTTACTTACCGACGCAGAACTCAGGTCGAGTGATGCATATTTAAATTCAGTCACTGCCGTGAGCAACAGCAGTATCAAAAAATTAATTGGTACTAATTTAGGAAATGTAAATCATGTTGAACTGATAAAAGGTGCAAATGCATTTGGAACAATGATGGGAAACAGTGGCTATCCTTCGGTTCCAAGCCAACAAGACCCAGCTCCTTTGAGTACAGATGATTATTTTAATGGAGGTTATAACACCGTT
This sequence comes from Chitinophagaceae bacterium, assembly GCA_947456805.1. Classification (GTDB taxonomy): domain Bacteria; phylum Bacteroidota; class Bacteroidia; order Chitinophagales; family Chitinophagaceae; genus UBA1930. Next base: position 7,095 of record CANGTN010000066.1, read on the forward strand.
CGCTGGGGTAGCCGTGATAGTGGATTGATTGATGGATTTCAAATTGAAACAAATTATACCGGAGTAAGAAGTAGTACAACCAACATAAAAAAATTTGCAGATAGTTTAGCAAAAGTTATTAAAAAATATATTGAAACACATATTCTTACTCCAGCTCAATTAGCCCAATGTCAGGCTACTACAGGTATTTTCAATTTACCTCAAGGTTTGCAAAAAGGATTGTTTAATTTATATCCCAATCCTGTTACAGGAGGGTTACTCAACATCCAACTAAATAAAAATTATCAAAAAATAATTTTGAAACTTTTAGATAATAAGGGTTCGGTTATTATGCAACAATCATTTTTAAACTCCCAACAGATAAAATTATCATTACCCAAACAATTAAAGGGACTTTTCCTATTAAAAATTCAAACGGATAAAGAATGGGAAGTACAAAAAATATTAATTAACAACTAGGTGTCAGCCCTGTTTTTTCAATGATTTGATGGCACTTGAAATTTGATTTCTTGCAACTTGATATTGTATATTCATTACACTACAAATTTCCTCGTAACTAAGATTAAGGTAATACTTCAGATAAATTATTTCTTGTTGTCTTTTTGGCAATTGCTGCATTGAAGTGAGAAGTTGTTTTACTTTTTCAGTATCTATTTCATTTTGAATGACAAATGTCTCATGACTCAATTCAAAAAATTCCTCCCCGTTACCATCAAAAGTTTGAATTAACTGAGATTTCTTCTTAATTCTGATCAATTTGTATTGGAGCGCCTTTGTAAGATATGCTCTAACTGAAAGTAATGACATCTTGTTGTTTTGATTCCAAATCTCTAAAAACAAGTCCTGAATACAGTCTTTTACTTGCTCTTCATCAGAACAAATCTTTCGTCCAAAGTTGTATAACTGTGTAAAATAGCGTTCGAACAACTCTGCCAATGCAGCTTTATTACCCTTTCTTAATTGTTCCCATAAATGAATATCATGCTCGTTTTGAATCAAGGCAGCAGTTTTTTCGTTCGACAATATTACAAAATAACACTTCAATACACGTATATATTAAATTAGTTTATGGATCAGTCACGAAACTCAACACATGATTTTTTAATAAATGAGGATTTTATTGAATGGGCAAATTCAAAATCAACGGATGATGTAGTTTATGATGAATTTGATGGAATTGAAAATGCTGAAATAGTTAAAGAAGCATTTCAAATTTTTAAATTACTCCAAATCAAGGAAAAACAAGTTGATTTGAATCTGGTACAAGCAGAAAAAATGAAACTGTTGCATTCAATTGAAAAACATACACAAGAAAAAAACATTGTACAAAATACCTCAAAGATCATCAAAATATTTTGGGCTGCAGCAGCAATTTTGATATTCATAATAGGCGGATTAGTTTGGTTAAACTATAATCGATCTATTTCAGTTTCTACAGCATATGGAAAAAAAATGGATAAAAGCCTACCTGATGGTTCAATTGTAAAACTGAATAGCCATTCCAACATTTCCTATTCCAAAAAATTTGGTAATAATAATATTAGAGAGGTATGGGTAAAAGGTGAAGCATTTTTTCATGTACAATCGACCGAAAAGAAAACAAAATTCATTGTACACCTTGATAAATTTGATATTGAAGTAACCGGAACTAAATTTAACGTAGAAAACATTAATGGAACTTCCAAAGTACTGCTTACAGAAGGTTCAATTAAATTACTTGCGAAAAATGGCATACAAAAAATTTTAAAACCAGGAGATTATGTAGCAATTGGGAAGGATGAAACATTAAGTCAGGCCAGCATATTTCAAAAAGTAAAAGAAGAAAAAATATTAGCATGGGTAGAAAACAAAATTGTTTTTGATGCAACTACTTTAAAAGATGCTGCTGATATCATAAACAATATTTATGGATACGAAGTAATCATTAAGGACAATTCACTTTCCACAAAAAAGATTTCAGGAATTTTACCTAATGATAACTTGGAAGTACTTCTAAATGCACTTGAAGCAACGAACGATTTTAAAATCAAAACTGAAAACAAAACCATAACGATTGAACCAACAAACTAAACTACCAATTATGAGAAAATTAAGTTTACTAATGCTTTTATTTTCCCTGTTATTTTTTTCAAATAGCTGGGCAAAAAAGCAGCAATCTGATTCGAAACACCCTTCGATATCAACAAATGAATTCATTCAACAAAAAATTAATCCTCCTTCAATTGAAACCGTTTCTTTGATAACTGTTTTAAAAAAACTTAACAAAGAAAAAGGTTTGTTCTTTTTATTTACAGACTCTTCAATTGCTAGTATTAATATAGCTCAGCCAAATATGGCTAAAAATATAGATGAAATTGTAAATGATATTACGGAGAACTCAGGTATAGAGTTTAAAAAAGTATCAGAAAATACTTTTGCTATAAAATCATCAAAAATTCTAAATAATTTTTCAGCAGCAACTGAAAAGTTATCATCAATGTCTGATACAACTATCGTAAAAGGAAAAGTTATTAATTCAAAAGATAATACTCCATTAGAAAATGTAACTGTAAAAGTAGTTGGTGGCAAAAGAGGAACTACAACTTCAGACAATGGTAGTTTTTCAATCACATTAGAAAAAGGGCAGTTTCTTGAATTTTCAAGAATCAATATGATTTCTAAAACAGTTAAAGTATTTGATCCAAAAGAAACAATTGTATTATTACAAGAATCTGAAAACAATTTAACTGATGTAATTGTAGTTGCTTAC
>CANGTN010000067.1 GCA_947456805.1 Chitinophagaceae bacterium
ACTCCTGTCAGGTTTTCAATAGCAACTTTGGCATTGTTACGCTGATATTCCCACTCAACTTCTCCATCTAGTTTTACAATTCCATCTTCAACTTTAATTTTAATTTTTTCTTCCTGCAATGCAGAATGCCATTTCAAAGCACTTAGAATTGCTTCTGCAATTTCAGTATCTGTTTTTCTGAACGCAGGAGAAACTCCAATTTGAATATCTTCTGCTATTGCCTTTACTCCGGACACTCTTTTTGCAGCTTTTTCTGCTGATAATTTTTTTGAATAAGAATCTACTTGTCCAGATAAAGTAACAATACCGTTACTTACTGCCACACCAATTTGAGAAGCATTTAAATAAGGCTCCCACTTAAGCTCATCCATGACATCTCTTTGAATTTGGAGATCACTTTTCATAATTAAAATGTTTTAATGGTTAAGAAAATAATTGTTTAATTTATTTTTCAAAGAAAAAAAAAAGTGAGTCAGCAAACAATAATCAAAGTCTTGATTTCATTGATATTTATCAATCATAAAAATTTCAAAAATCAATTGAAAGAATGATTGAATTTTCTTTAAACATTTTTATTTGAAGCAGTTGAAAGTTTCTTAGACGCGTACAAATATGTTAGTACTTCCTCATCTTCAAGTTGTTCAAAGTTTTCATAAAATGCACCAACACCATAAAACTCTTTGGGTATTAAATTGGTTACAATTTCATCTGCCTCAGCAGACAGTTTTTTTATGGCACTTTCCGATGCAACTGGAACTGCTATAATAATTTTCTTAGGGCTGTTCTTTTTTAATACCCTTATCGTTCCAAGCAGTGTATTTCCGGTAGCAACTCCATCATCTACCAGAATTACAATTTTACCTTTGATATTAACGGGTGGCTTATTACCCATGAATAGTTGTTGCATTTCATGTAGCCTTACTCTTATGTTTTTTAATTCGTCTTCAACATATTTCTCCGGAATATTTTCATGAGGTATTACAAAATAATCTGTAAGACTTGCTGCACCAATTGCATATTCTTTGTTATTTGGATGACCTATTTTTTTTGTAAGAACCAATTCAATCGGCAGTGATAATTCTTTTGCAATTACACTAGCAACGGGCACTCCACCTCTTGGTACAGCTAAAACGACACCATTACTGTTTCTGTATTTTTTTAATTTATCAGATAATAAATGTCCTGCCTCTAATCTGTCTTTGAACATGGTTTTTATTTTTATTGTTTTTCAAAACGACCTGTTTTTTTCTCAATGTGAATTTTGTACATCACATATTTCACTCTTGTACTATCATCAACCTTCGATTCAACTTCGTGTTCATAAGCATGAACTGTGCTGCTTGTATTCAATGAAAAAACACGTCCAAATAAAATATCTCTTGCTGCTTTTGATTCGGCATCTTTCAGTTCTTCAAATTTGCCGTAGACAATTACACTTTGCCAATTACGCATGTCTGTCATGCTATCAACTTCAAAACACACATTTGGGTTTTGACGCATGATTTTTAATTTGCTTCCTTCATTTGTTTGTCCGTAAATAAATTTTCCGTCATAGGTATAAGTTACCGGAACGATATATGGTTTCTTTCCATCACTACATGCCAATCTACCCAGCGCATGACTCGCTAAAACATTATTCATTTGCTCTTCAGTTAATTCTCCTAACATACTTCTTTTTTTAGAATTTCTGCCGGTTCTAAATATTTTTTAAACCACAATGTTGCCAACACACACACTTTTTCCATTGTTCCCTGTTCTTCAAATAAATGTGTGGCTCCAGGAATAATTTCCAACTTTTTTTCACATGTTAATTGTTGTAATGCTTTTTGATTTAATTGAATCACATCATAATCTAAACTACCTACAATGAAAAGCGTTGGCGCATGTACTTTTGGCAATTCCGAGATTGCCAGATCTGGTCTGCCACCTCTTGAAATCACGGCAAAAACCTCGGGCATTATTGCAGCCACTCTTAGTGCTGATGCCGCTCCTGTACTTGCGCCAAAAAAGCCGATGCGACAATTCTTTGCCGCAGGAAACCGTCCTAACCACGTTGCCGCACCAGCCAATCTTTTACTCAACAAATCAATATCAAAACGATTGCTGTAATTGGTATCTTCTTCTTCAGTTAATAAATCAAACAACAGTGTTCCAAAATTATTTTCATGTAAATTTTTTGCAACCATTTGGTTGCGTTTGCTAAACCTGCTACTGCCGCTTCCATGTGAAAAGACAATAATTGCTTGTGCTTTTAATGGAATAAATAACTCGCCGTTTAAAGTAATTTTTCCAATAGGAATTTCTACTTGATTGAAATAACGAATATCCATTTATAAAAAATTATGCATGTAAAACAATCGGCGTTCTTGCTTTGAGATTTATTTCATATTCTGCTAGTTGGGATAAGCGATCATCAATTTGTTTCTCAGTAACTTCTGCTTCATGAAAAATGGTTGCCTGTTCCAATGTTCCCAATGTATTGGCAAAAGCAGCTGCTGTTCCAAATACACTGATTTTGTAATGATTGATATATTGTATAGAAGCTAATAAACAAGCATCTTTAATTTCCGAATCGGTGCACATAGCAAGCTTCTCATTGGTATATTTTATAAAAGATTGCATCACTTCATCATCAACTACAACTTTACTTTCAGAAGTATTTTTAAAATACTGTTTTAAATTTTCTAAATGATTTTCTACAAAATGCAAATACTTCTGTAAAACTGTTTTTAGCTTTAGTGATCCCGCATGATTAATCCAATCAGGTAAACATTTTTGTAACTGCTTTTCTGCTGCAATAAACTTGTGTACATCGTAATCAAGTAAGTGTTGCAATGTGGTGATTTGGTGGATTTTTTCTGACATATATTTTGGTTTATGCAAACAAACTTATATCTCATATGAATCTTGGCAAATGACACATCAACAAATAAAAATTGACTGAAATCATGTTTTATTTTTATTGATACTTATCACCAATTGCAATGACAATGGGTATTTGCAGAAGTATTTTAAATACCTTTTTTTGACTCATTATATTAATTCAACTAAGCATCTGAAATCTTTTTTAACTTAAAAATATTTATGCGACATTTTTTTACAAGAGAAACAATTCTTGATTCAAAAGAAGCAATCGATTCAATAAGAAAAAATGCTTTGCCTTTAAACAATCAACAAGACCTTGAACCACTTATGAAACGAATTGGCGATTCAAGAATTGTAATGCTTGGAGAAGCAAGTCATGGCACGCATGAGTATTACACATGGAGAGCAGCTATTTCTAAAAAATTAATTGAAGAAAAAGGTTTTACCTGTATTGCGGTGGAAGGTGACTGGCCTGATTGTTATCGTGTGAATGAATTTATAAAAGGGCATGATAACGAAAACAAAACAGTGTTTAATGTATTGAATGAATTCAATCGATGGCCTACTTGGATGTGGGCAAATTGGGAAGTAGTTGCCTTAACAGATTGGCTTCAAAAACACAACTTAAAAGCAACAACCAAAAAAAAAATAGGATTTTATGGTTTAGATGTATACAGTCTCTGGGAAAGTATGGATGCAATTATTACCTACCTTAAAAAAAACGATCTCAATACGCTAACCCTTGCTGAAGAAGCATTTCGTTGTTTTGAACCTTATAGAAAAGGCGAAGGACAAGCTTATGCAAGAGCATTGCAATTGATTCCCAAATCTTGCGAAAAAGAAGTTGTTGATTTATTAAAAGGATTACAAAAAAGAATCCCCAAATACAATGCTAGTTACGAAGATGTTTTTAGTACAGAACAAAATGCAACGGTGGCTGTAAATGCTGAAAAATATTACAGAACCATGTTAAAAGGAGGACCTCATAGTTGGAATATAAGAGACAAACACATGGCTGATACTTTAGATAGGTTATTGGAATTTCATGGACCTGATTCTAAAATAATTGTTTGGGAACACAACACACATATTGGGGATGCAAGAGCAACGGATATGTTGATTGAAGGTATGTATAATATTGGCGAATTGGCAAGAATCAGACATCATGAAAAAGGAGTTGTATTAATAGGGTTTGGATCTTATAAAGGCACCGTAACTGCTAGCAAAAGCTGGGGTGCTACAGTACAAAAAATGCAACTGCCCGAAGCGCAAAAAGACAGTTGGGAATATTTATTACATCAGGCAGGAAAAGAGAATAAATTATTACTAATGGATGATTTTATGAATGATGATAATTTGATGGAAAATCAAATTGGACATCGAGCCGTTGGAGTTGTATATCATCCCGAATATGAACATAATGGAAACTATGTGCCTACTACCCTTCCTTTGAGGTATGATGCATTTATTTATATCGATGAAACAAAAGCACTGCATCCATTACACATTCAGCCCGATGGAAATCAAATGCCTGAAACATATCCATTTGGGGTATAAAATCATATTCATTTCAACTATTTGACAATGCTAAAAAAGAAGAAAAAAATAGATACACCGGCTGAAATTCCGAAACCTAAAAAGGAGCCAGATGTTGCAGCTCCAATTGATCCGGAACAACCATTATTACCGGAAGAAGACCCGGGAATTATTCCTGAAGAGAACCCATTTGAAACACCACCATTTGAAATTCCTGCACCTGGTGAAGGACCCTAAAAATTAATTAAAATGCATAGTCTAATCACCCATTTTACAGAAACAAAAGCAGTAGACTATAAAGTTCTAAAAGTAAGTAGTCCGGCATTTAAAAACGAAGGAATGATTCCCGCAGAATATACCTGCGAAGGCAGAAATGTAAATCCTCCATTAGATATTTTAGACATCCCAAAGCAAACAAAATGTCTTGCCATTATTGTTGAAGATCCCGATGCACCAATACGCCCTTGGACACATTGGTTGGTATGGAATATACCTATAACACACCACATCAAAGAAAACCGAGTTAACGGAATTGAGGGCATCAATGACTTTCAGGAATATACTTACGGAGGGCCTTGTCCCCCATCGGGTACACACCGATATTTTTTTAAAGTATATGCATTGGATGAACAATTGGAATTGCCCAGAAATACTAGTAAAATTCAATTAGAAAAAGCTATGAGTGCGCATATAATTGGGTTTGGAGAAACAATTGGATTGTACCATAAAAAAAACACTTAATGAGAATTTTACTGATACTACTCCTTTCAATTATTGCATGTGTAAGCACACTTACAGGAGTAATATTAATTGTAGAACCAACAGGTGAAATATTACAATTACCACAATTAATTCATTCCAAACAATTTAATAATTATTTGATTCCTGGAATATTATTGGTGGTATTAGTTGGAGGCGTAAGCTGGACTAGTATTTTCATTAATCTTACCAATAACAACAAGCGTTTCAACTGGGCAATAGCTAGTGGAACAATCAGTTGTATTTGGATTGTTATCCAAGTTTTTACAATTCCAAATTTTTACTGGACACATTTTATTTTTTTAGCTATAAGTGTAATGATATTACTGATTGCTTATCAACAAAAAGGGAAATGGTTGCTATGAAAAAAATTAATTCTAAATAAAATGAGGCAGCAAATACAAAGAATTTCATTTAAAAAAACAAACATAAGAAAAACATTTTTACTACTGATGTTGGTTATTATTTCATCAGCTGCATTTGCAATTAGAGTTGAATACGGGAATAATTTTGTAATTGCCAAACCCATATTTGAAGATGTTTACATTGCAGGCGGAGAAGTAACAATCAATGCACCGATACATGGCGATTTGGTAATCATGGGAGGAACAATAACTATCAATGATACTATCACCAATGATATTTTATTGATTGGTGGAAAAGTAATTTTTAATGGATTTGTGGGCGATGATATTCGTTGTGCAGGAGGAAATATTCGTATCAGTAAAAATGTTATTGGTGATGTGATAGTAACAAGTGGCGAAGTAATAGTTGAAAATGGTGTGAGCATTGGTAGCCTAATGGCAAGCAGTGGCAAGGTAACAATTGATGGGAATATAAATGGTCAATTGAGAGGGTTGTTTGGTACTTTATCAATAAATGGAATTATTAATAATGATATTGAATGCAGAGGTGGAAAAATAAATTTGAATGGTACAATCAATGGTAAATCAATCATCGTTGCAAGAGAAATAAATCTTGCTTCAGCTGCAATTATCAATAATGATATAAGATACTGGCATAAAAATGGCACAATCAATTTTCAAAGAAATATAAAGTCGGGGCAAGCAACTTTTGACCCATCACTTCGCATGGCAACAGAAGAATGGTATTTTCTTGGAGCTGCCAGTTTTATTGGGTTACTGGCATATCTGGGAATGGTATTTTCAATCATTTTATTGATTCAATATTTATTTTCATCAACATTAAAAAAAACAGCAGATACTGTATTCAATAAAACTTTGGCCTCACTTGGAATTGGGTTTTTATATTTCATTTTAACTCCGATTATGATACTGACAACTTTCTTCACAATTATTGGAATTCCTGTTGGTATTTTGTTATCGGTTTTTTATGTCATTATTTTTTTACTGGCAACAACAATCAGTTCTGTTGTTGCATCCAATTGGTTTAACAACCGATTTAATAAAGAATGGAAATTTGGACATTTATGTTTTACGGCATTAGGGATATTTATAATTCTGAAACTAATTGCACTTATGCCAATAGTAGGTTGGTTGGTAACAATACTATGTGTTTGCATTTCAGTTGGAGCAATAATAGTTACTATTTATAATCAACAAAAACAAAGATCAAAATTTATTTCAAACAATTCAGCAACCACATAATTTTTGAAAGAAGAATTACAAAAAAAATAATCTTAGACATTTTGATTCATATAATTAACTTTCTAAAATGATTACCATTAGAAAAAATGATTTAAAATTATTTGCTCTATGGATTAGCATCATAATATTGCTTTTTATTTTTGTACTATTTGGAAAACAAATCTTACAATGGGTTTTGATGAAACTATATGAATTCTTTATTCAAAAAAATCCAAAACTACTTATCACAAACTTTTGATTAAACTATCTACTTAGTAATAAATTAAAGGGTTTCCATGAAACTATATGTGTACTGATAATTTTAAGAATTGCAACCATTGGAATAAACAATACCATCCCGGCAACACCCCATACCATTCCTCCAAGAATGATTGCTACCAACATTGCCATTGTGCTTACGTTTAACTGAAAACCTACCACTTTTGGGAAAATTAAATTCGCTTCTAAGTATTGTACAAAACTAAAAATACCCACCACCCCTATTGGATACCAAACATTTCCTGTTTCTAGCCAAACTACCGAAATTGGCAATAATGCGCTTATAAAAATTCCTATGTAAGGAATGATTGTCATTATTGCACAAATCATTCCAAATAATATGGCATGCTTTACCCCCAGAATTAAAAGTCCGATACTGTTTAATGTTCCAACAATCAAATACACTAAAATCATTCCTTTGATATAATTAAAATAAGTATGAATTACTTCTTTTAAAATAATATTCAATTCGTTTTGAAAATTTGCAGGAGTTATTGATTGAAGAAATTGAACAAAAACTTTTCTGTGATACATGAATAAAGCAGTATATACCGGAGTTAGGAATAATAAAAACAAAGTACTTACAGTAGCTTCAACTGTTGACTGAAAAAAAGCACCAATATTAGAAATAAATTTTTCGCTCCAGTTGTTTTGTAGTTGATACGAAATATTTAATTTATTAAATAACCAATCCTGTAAATCATTCATTGCATATTCAAGGCTTTTAATAATAGCAATTGCATCTTTACTAAAAATTTCAATTTGCCAAAATAATATACGAACCAAAGCAAAAAACAAAATACCCACAACTGCCAAACATACTGCAATAGCAAGGGTTTTACTGAATTTGTGTGCTTCTAACCAAACGGCAATCGGATACATTATTATCGCAATCAGCAATCCAAAAAGTATCGGAACAAAAAGGGATTTACCCCAGTACAATATCAATACTGAAAAAAAAATAATTTGTAAGGATACTAACAATAAATTTTTGGAATTGGAATTTAAACGCATGAATTTGTATCAATAAAAAAAAGTAATCAAATAGGCAGTTATCGCAACAATTACTGCCTGAACATTTACAAAAATCATCTTTTTTTTACTTTCAGCGCTTCATTAAAACTTGATTTCAATCAGTAACATACATGAAAAATATCAGGTATTTTTGATCTGCAACAAGCGAATTTAAATTATACACAAAACAATATTATGTCTGCTATAATACTAACAGACAACATTAATAGTAACTTTTACTGCTATCTATTTTGTATAATTTTGAAATTATACTATTTTTGAAAAAAATTTCCATGAAAAAATCAAACCGTCTTTTAATTTGTAGTTTTATTTGCCTTGCCTCCTTTGTTGCAAAAGCACAAGTGGGAATTGGAACAACCAACCCCAATGTTTCAGCGCAACTAGAAGTGAATAGCATAACTAAAGGGCTATTGGTTCCAAGGATGACTTATTCTCAAAGAGTTGCCATATCCGCTCCTGCAACAGGATTGCTAGTTTATCAGACAGATGCCTTTTTCAGCTATCTTCCGGGCTTTTGGTATTATAATGGTACTGATTGGATGCCTATGGGCTACAGCACATTTTATGTAACCTCTCCTTCAGTTACTGGAGGAAATGCTTTTTTTGGTTCACAAGCAGGCACTACATCATCCTATCAAAACTCAGGTTTTGGTTATCAGACATTGACTACTAATTCGGGATACCAAAATACAGCGTTTGGATATCGAGGACTTTATCAAAATTCAACCGGATACCAAAATACAGTTTTAGGAAGCAACGCCGGCTATGCAAATATGAGCGGTTATCAAAACACCTTTTTAGGCTACAACGCAAATCCATCAACTAGTAGTTTAACAAATGCCACTGCTATCGGAAATGGAGCAACAGTATCGGCAAATAACACCATACAATTGGGCAATACATCAGTAACCAATGTAAACACAAGTGGTACTGTTTCTTCAGGCGGATTTATCAGATCCGGCGGTACATCCTCTCAATTTTTAATGGCTGATGGCAGCGCAACTTCTTCACCTTCTTTAGCAAGTGCTACTGCATTGCCTTTGAGTACCGGAGTTACCGGAACATTACCTGTGGCAAATGGTGGAACTGGCGCAACAACTACCAGTGGCGCCCTGAATGCATTACTTCCTGCACAAACAGGAAATGCAAATAAGGTATTAGTAACGGATGGAACAAATACATCATGGGCTACCAACGTAGCATTAACATCTGCCAGAATAGGAATACTGGACAACATTGGAGCAAATATTGGACAAAACTCAAGCACCGGAGCATATATAGATTTACCGAATGGCAAATGGTCTGTACAAATAAATATGTTAGCAAGAGTAGCAACAGTACAATCGTCTTCTTCTATCGGAAGTTATTGGATCAGATCATGTTTTATGGAAACAAATACCACCCCTACATCGCCTACATCGGATTGCATTGGACCGAGTTTGGTTTCGGGCTTAATTCAAGGCGCATCTAACGGTGTATCAAAGTTCAACATGTTATCTGGCACATTGATTATCAATAACACATCAGGTATAACTAAAAGATATTTCTACAGGACAGCAGGTTTTGATGGTTGGGATGGTGGTGATGGAAATACTGTGTTATTAGAAAATTTTGGAAAAACCTTATGGGGAGAAAATAGCATTGTTGCTTATCCTATGAATTGATTTGCAGATGTTATAAATAAATCAGGGCGCAGTCTTCGACT
>CANGTN010000068.1 GCA_947456805.1 Chitinophagaceae bacterium
GCAGGCGTAGGCTATGGAGCAAAGAAGTTGCGGAAGAAGAATTGATTTGTAGGGGTTAAGTATTAGGGTTTAATTGTCAAGTTAGGCCAATTGAAATAGGATTATTATCACACTTAATTTTTAGTTTTTATTTCTGTATAAATAAATAATTTAAAAGGCAGTCTTTTATGAGACTGCCTTTTTTGTTTTAAGAATAAAACAAAAAAATTATCTTGGTAATACATTTTATACAATCTAGAATTTTTCAATTAAAAATGAATAAATCAAGAAGGCAGTTGTAAACTATTATTTTATGTAAACGCTGTATTAGTGTACTTGGCAATTAAGTCGATGATATTTTGATTGAGGGTTGGATTCTCAAAAGCATGAAAGGAAATGATATCTAAGTAGAGCGTACGGGAATCGAACCCGTGATTCCTCCGTGAAAGGGAGGCGTCTTAACCCCTTGACCAACGCTCCATAGTTAATCGGGGTGCAAATATAGAGGTCTAAATATCTTAAGCCAAATTTATTTTAATGAAACATTTTCTTTTTACGTTCTCGATTTATAAACTACTTGTATTTATCAATCTGTTTCACCTATTTTTGCGGCACTTTAAAAAATATTTATGGCAGTATTAGTAAATAAAAATTCAAAAATTTTAGTTCAAGGATTTACAGGAACAGAAGGAACTTTCCATGCTTCTCAAATGATTGAATATGGAACGAATGTGGTGGGCGGTGTTACACCAAACAAAGGTGGTACGTTGCATTTGGAAAGACCTGTTTTCAATACTGTTGCAGATGCTGTAAAAAATACTGGTGCAGATGTAAGTATCATATTTGTGCCTCCTGCTTTTGCAGCTGATGCAATTATGGAAGCAGCTGATGCAGGAATTGCTTTGGTAGTATGTATTACAGAAGGAATCCCTGTACAAGATATGGTGAAAGTGAAAAATTATTTAGAAGGAAAAACTACCAGATTGATTGGCCCCAATTGTCCCGGTGTTATTACTGCAGAAGAAGCAAAAGTTGGCATCATGCCAGGATTTATATTTAAAAAAGGCCGTATAGGTATTGTAAGCAAAAGCGGAACATTAACTTATGAAGCTGCAGATCAAGCTGTAAAGGCTGGTTTAGGAATCAGTACTGCAATTGGTATTGGTGGAGATCCAATTATAGGAACTCCAACTGCAGAAGCAGTTAAATTATTAATGGAAGATCCTGAAACTGATGGTATCATCATGATTGGTGAAATTGGCGGTAGCATGGAAGCTGATGCAGCGCGTTGGATTAAAGACAATAAAACGAAACCAGTTGTTGGGTTTATAGCAGGTCAAACTGCTCCTCCGGGTCGCAGAATGGGACATGCAGGTGCTATTGTTGGCGGTGCAGATGATACTGCTGCAGCCAAAATGAAAATCATGGCAGAATGTGGCATTGCAGTAGTTGCAAGCCCTGCAGATATTGGTAAAACAATGGCTGCTGAATTAGCTAAAAAATAATCTCAAATAATATTTGAATGAAGAATGCCTCTGAATTTTCAGGGGCATTCTTATTTTTTATAGCGGTCTTTTTTATTTAGTGAGTATTGGTTTTACATGAATACGGACGAAAGGTTTTATTTTCATTTATAAATTTTCAATTATGCTTCGTAAAGTAATAATTTGTTATCTTTTTTTATTATTGTTCGGTGATGTTTTTGCACAAAAAAATGATACCTTATTAAAAAAGAATAGTAACAATGTACTTTCTGTTAAAACAAGTCTACCAGGGTTTTTGAGAGAAGGAGACAACTTTGAATTTATTGCTAAAATTGTCAATTTTGGCGACAAAGAATTAACCGGACAATGTAGTTTAGAATTGTTGGATGCTACTACCGGTGTAAGTGTAGATGGTTGGTTTCAAAACAGCTTTCCAACGCAATATTTTACTGCAAATGCACAACAAAGTACTACAGTAAAATTTCCTATACAAATACCATTCAATTTCAATAAACCACTTACTTGGCGGGTAATTGCAAAGTCAGGAAATGATGGTGATGGTGAAGAAAACATTGTTCCGGTATTAACCAATAGAATGTTGGTTAAAGAATCGTTGCCATTGTATTTAAAGCCCGGTGAAAAAGAAAAAACATTTGTGTTTGAAAAACTCTTGAACAACAAAAGTGAATCATTGATGCATGAAAGTATTACAGTTGATTTTACTTCCAATCCAATATGGTATGTAGTTCAGGCTTTACCATATTTAATGGAATATCCCTACGAATGTTCTGAACAAATATTTAATAGAATCTATGCAAATGCACTTGCAGCAAGCATTATAAATAAAAACCCAACAATCAAAAAAGTAATAGACCATTGGGAAAATGATACATCAATGCTGAAATTAAATCTTCAGAAAAATGAAGAACTGAAACAAGTATTGTTACAGGAAACACCCTGGGTATTGAATGCAAAAACAGAATATGAAAATCAAAAAAATATTGCCTTACTTTTTGACTTGAGAAAAATGAGTAGCAATATTGATACAGTGATAGAAAAGTTGAAACAGTTACAAACAACCAAAGGAGGTTTTGCCTGGTTTAAAGGTGGTAACGAAAACAGGTATATTACCAACTATATTTTGATTGGTATTGGTAAATTAAAAAAAATAAATGCACTTTCTGATAATCAAATTAAAACGCTGGAAACCCTTGTAGACAAAGGGTTGAAATATTTGGATACACAAATAACAAGTGATTTTAATTGGTTGAAAAAAAATAAAATTGATTTAAATAACAGTAACTTATTTACTAATCAAATTCAGTATTTATACATGAAAAGTTTTTTTGCAGATGACAGCAAAAAAACGGAAGCCTATCAATATTATTACAATCAGGCAAAGCAATATTGGAACAAACAAAATACCTACAATGCAGCATTAATTGGATTAACTTTTTATCGCAATAATGAAACGAGATTTGTTGATGTAAATATTCTGCCATCAGTATTAAAAAATGCAATAGAAGATACTACAAAAGGTACTTTGTATTGGAAAGAAAGAACAACATTTTTTTGGTATGCTTCTCCAATTGAACATCAGAGTTTGATGATTGAATTTTTAAATGAAGTGGCTTTAAATAAAGTATTAAGCGACATCAACAATAAAATTGATGCAGCAAAAAGATGGCTTATTCTAAACAAGCAAATCAATAATTGGCAAACAACTATTGCAACTGCCGATGCTTGTTATGCTTTATTGAATTCGGGCAATAATTGGGTAAATAATAATCTACAAATTCAAATTAAATTAGGCAATCAGGTTATCATAAATCAAGATCTGGTAGCAGATAATGCTGATTACATTAAACAAAGAATTGCAGGAGATAAAGTTAATTCCAATATGGGTAATATTACCATCAGTCAAATCAATAAAACATCTGTTCAACAATCATCACCATCATTTGGCTCGGTGTATTGGCAGTATTTTGAAGACATGGATAAAATCACAGAAGGATTAATTCCATTGAGTTTGAAGAAAAAATATTTCGTTGAAAAGAAAACTAATCAAGGAACCATTTTAGAAATAATCAATACAAATGATGTTTTAAAAGTGGGAGATAAGATTATTGTTCGCATAGAATTAAAAAGCGACAGAATAATAGAATACCTTCATTTAAAAGATATGCGTGCAAGTGGAACAGAGCCTATAAATGTTTTGAGTAATTACAAATGGCAAGATGGTTTCGGATACTACCAAGCCACAAAAGATGCAAGTACTAATTTCTTTATTGACTACTTAGCAAAAGGTACATATGTTTTTGAATATCCTTTATATGTAACACATACAGGTAAGTTTAGTGTGGGCATAGCTTCTATACAATGTATGTATGCCCCCAAATTTACAAGTCACACTGAAGGAATAAAAATGATTGTTCAAGAAAAATAATCATTGAAAATATTTGCTTAAAAAAATCCCGAGTACTTAAATAACAATTGGAATTTTTTTAGGATATTTTATAATTATTGCATCAATAATGTTGTTGTAATTTGTTTTCATTGTTGATGATGAACAATTTCTACAGTCCTACAGTAATTGATGTTGCTAATGAAATGTATTGTATTTGGCTTCTAGCTTCCGAGAGAATTGATTTATTAAATATTTGTTGGACGCTGTGATTGGTACATTGATTACAACTTTATCAGTACCTATTCTAACTAAAACAAACTACAATAGTTTTTTATTTTAGCAGCGGTAATGGTTCCATTGGCTTGGATTTGCATTACTTTTATAACTTCAAAAAAGAAATCAATTCTATAAAATTAAAATTATGAAATACAACAACAAAGTAGCTGTTATCACCGGTGGAGCAAGAGATATTGGAAAAGCAATTTCCATAAGATTGGCTTCGGAAGGAGTGAAAGTAGTAATCAATTATTTGAATAATGATGATCAAGCAAAGGAAACAATGCACATGATACAAGATGCAGGTGGTAGTTGTATTTTGGTTAAAGGTGATGCAACAAAAAATGAAGATGTATTGCGTATTATTGAAGAAACAAAAAAACATTTTGGTAATGAAATTCATATGTTGGTCAATGTTACAGGTGGGTTAGTAGCAAGAAAATTATTAGAAGATATGGATGCAGATTTTTGGGATTATGTAATGGCATTAAACACTCGTTCTGCTTTTCTACTTACCAAACATGTTACACCATTAATGCCTCATGGAAGTGCTATTGTAAACTTTTCATCTCAAGCCGGCCGTGATGGCGGAGGCTTTGGTGCATCTGCTTACGCAACTGCAAAAGGCGCTGTAGCAACATTTACAAGGGCTATGGCAAAGGAATTAGGACCAAAGGGAATTAGGGTAAACGCAGTTGATCCCGGAATGATTGCCACAAGTTTTCATGATACATTTACAAAACCTGAAGTACGAATTGCGGTTGC
Organism: Chitinophagaceae bacterium; assembly: GCA_947456805.1. GTDB lineage: Bacteria > Bacteroidota > Bacteroidia > Chitinophagales > Chitinophagaceae > UBA1930. Next base: position 4,912 of record CANGTN010000068.1, read on the forward strand.
AAACAGCACTCCACTTCGCAGACAAGGTGATGCAAAAGATGTAGCTGATTTAGTTGCTTATTTGTTAAGTGATGAAAGCAGTTTTATTACAGGAACAAATATTGATATCAATGGCGGTAATTATTTTTCGTAATTCAATTTTTTGTTTCTGAAAAAAATAAAAAAAATATAACGGAAAGGGAAATTAATAGTTGTATTTCTCTTTCCATTTTTCTTTTAAAAATTTCCTCAATTCATTTTCTCTTGCATTATTTCCGGGCTCATATAATTTTGTTCCTGCAATTTCATTAGGTAAATATTCCTGCTCAATAAAGTTGCCCTCCCCCAAATGGGAGTATTGATAGTTTTTTCCGTATTCCATGTCTTTCATCAATTTTGTTGGGGCATTGCGAATATGTAGTGGTACGGGTAAATCCCCTTTTTCATTGACCAATTGTAAAGCCTTGCCAATCGCTTCATATGATGCATTGCTTTTGGATGATGATGCTAAATAGGTTGCACATTGACTTAAAATTATTCTGCTTTCAGGGTAACCAATTTTGCTCACAGCATCAAATGTTGCATTAGCTAAAAGAAGTGCATTGGGATTGGCATTGCCAACATCTTCACTTGCAAATATGAGCATACGACGGGCAATAAATTTTACATCTTCTCCACCTTCAATCATCCTTGCTAACCAATAAACTGCACCATTCGGATCGCTTCCTCGCATACTTTTAATAAAGGCTGAAATGATATCATAATGTTGCTCGCCTTTTTTATCATACAAAGCAATCTTTTTTTGAGCAACTTGCATTACTAAATTATCAGTGATGATAATTTCATTTTGACTCGAAGCGGAAACTACAAGCTCCAATAAATTCAATAACTTCCTTGCGTCACCACCACAAATATTGATAAGTGCTTCAGTCTCCTTTAATAAAATTTTTTGTTTAGATAAAATTTCATCTTTTGTAATCGCATGATGTAACAATTCAATCAAATCATTTTCATTCAAAGACTTTAGCACATACACTTGCGACCGGCTCAATAAGGCACTGTTTACTTCAAATGATGGGTTCTCTGTTGTTGCACCTATCAAAGTGATTATTCCTTTTTCAACCGCACCTAATAATGCATCTTGCTGCCCTTTATTAAACCGATGAATTTCATCAATAAACAAAATGGCTTTAGTTGTTTGTTTGGCTTGTTCAATTACTTCTCTTACATCTTTCACTCCACTGCTGATTGCACTTAACTGAAAATAGGGAACAGATAATGTATGTGCAATAATATTTGCAATAGTTGTTTTCCCAACACCCGGAGGACCCCATAAAATCATGGAAGGAATTTTTCCTTGTTCAACAGCATTTCTTAAAATACTACCTTTCCCTGTTAGGTGTTGCTGACCAATGAGCTCATCTAGTATTCTTGGACGTAATCGCTCAGCAAGTGGTGTAGAATTATTCATTATTTAAAGATAGATAATTGCATTATTTATTCATCAATAAATACCGAAGGATGTTTTTTAATTAATTTGAAAGTTTTAATGATGTGCAATAACAATAGTATGGTAAAAGGAAGCATTATTGATATGAAAATTTTTAACAAAGAAATCAATTGTGTTTCTGATGGAGCGCCTCCTGGAAACTGATTCGTTGGCATTTTGTTCAATACTTCTTGCAAAATCTGAGGTGAACTGAGTATCATGAGAACACTTATTGAGCATATACCAATGATTGCAATAAATAGGATAGAAACAAAAGCATTTATTTTTATCCAATCTTTCAGAGAGGCCTTACATTTTTTTTCTTTTATAATACCAGAAAACAAAAAGTAGCTGCTTGTGAATATGTAAATTGGCACACATGCAATTATAAAATGTACCAACAATAGCATTGGATTAGAAATTGCAATTATTATTCCATTCAAAACATTTAAAGCTAATAAAATACCAATTGGAATTAAGATATAAGAATTAATACGTTGTAAGATTAGTCCTTTCATTCTGTTGATTTATAGATGCAATATGCAACAATTTTTTTTTAATAGACGGCATATTTTCTCCTTTATTTTTATATTTTATAATGCTATATTTGAAATAATTAATAACGTTTTTTATTATTTATTTAATTTATTCGGATTTAATCAAAGGCTTTTCCTATCTTGTAAAAAATAATGTATGAGTATCATTTATGATTTTTGGTGGTTATTTATTTTATTGTTGATTGCATTTTCCGCGTTGGTTACTGTAAACCAAGGAACAATAGCAGTAATAACTTTATTTGGAAAATATCAACGCATTTTATTGCCGGGGTTGCGTTTTAAAATTCCTTTGATAGAACAGATTTATAAGAGAGTAAGTATTCAAAATAGAAGTGTTGAGCTTGAGTTTCAGGCCGTCACAATCGACCAGGCAAATGTTTATTTTAAAAGTATGTTATTATATAGCGTACAGAATAGCGATGAAGAAACAATCAAAAAAGTAGCATTTAAGTTTATCAGCGATAAAGACTTAATGCAAGCTTTAATCAGAACGGTTGAAGGAAGTATCCGTGCTTTTGTTGCCACAAAAAAACAAGCTGAAATATTAACTGCAAGACGAGAAATTGTTGATTACGTAAAAGATCAAATTGATCATAGCTTAGAAGAATGGGGGTATCATTTACAAGATTTACAAATTAATGATATTACGTTCGATCAACAAATTATGGACAGTATGAGTAAAGTGGTTGCAAGTAACAACTTAAAAGCAGCTGCTGAAAATGAAGGTCAGGCGTTATTAATTACCAAAACAAAAGCTGCAGAAGCAGAAGGAAATGCTATTAAAATATCTGCAGAAGCCGAAAAAGAAGCAGCTCGATTACGTGGACAAGGTGTCGCATTATTCAGAGAAGAAGTTGCACGTGGTATGACGCAAGCCGCAGAACAAATGAAAGAAGCCAACTTAGATACAAATGTAATTTTATTCAGTATGTGGACAGAAGCTATCAAAAACTTTGCTGAATATGGAAAAGGCAATGTGATTTTTTTAGATGGCAGCAGCGAAGGCATGGACAAAACCATGAAGCAAATTATGGGAATACTGAAGATGAAAGAAAGTAAGTAAGTATTTCAAAACTTTCTTGCTACGACTTTTTAGATTTTGTGCAAAAACTTTCATAAAAAATTCAAACTGCTATTTTTATACACAGAATTGTAGTTGATTTGTGTCAGTAATTATTTTAGCACTTTACACAAAAATAAAAGCGAATGTTTTATTTCTTACAAGTTCCAGCCGCCAATGTAGCAGATAGCTTACAGAAAGTATCTGCTACAATAATTCCTGAAAAAATTTCAATGATAGACTTGTTAAGTAAAGGGGGATGGATTATGTATCCATTATATGCTTTATTTGCTGCTTCAATATTTGTTTTTTTTGAGCGTTTATTTGCAATCAGAAAAGCTAGTAAAATAGATGATAAGTTTCTAAGTATTGTTCGAGATAATATTGTAAATGGCAATATATCTGCGGCAAGAACACTTGCGAAAAGTACAAATAACCCTGTTGGAAGAATGATTGATAAAGGGTTACAAAGAATTGGAAAGCCAATTGACGCTATTGAAAAAAGCATGGAAAATGTAGGTAAACTCGAAATGTATCAAATGGAACGTAATCTTTCCGCTTTGTCCTTGATTGCAGGTATTGCTCCCATGTTCGGGTTTTTAGGAACAATTGTAGGGATGATTCAATTGTTTTACAACATTAATAATAGTGGGTTTGAGCTTAATACCATTGCGGGAGGTATTTATGTAAAAATGGTTACGAGTGGTACTGGGTTAATTGTAGGTTTGATTGCATATGTAGGGTATAGTTTTCTTACAACACAAATAGACAAGACAGTTTATAAAATGGAGGCTGCAAGTGCTGAATTTATTGACATTTTACAGGAACCAACCAAATAGATAAATATTAGTTTTGGTAATTCCCAACTTTAATTAGATTCTAATATATACAAATGAATATCCGAAAAAGATTAAGACAAAAGCCTGATTTACATACAGGAGCATTGAATGATATTCTATTTATACTTTTATTGTTTTTCTTGATAGTTTCTACACTTGCCAATCCCAATGTAGTTAAAGTTAACAATCCCAAAGGAAAGAGTGATACCAAAGCAAAACAAAATGTTGTTGTGAGTATTGACAAAGAAAATAAGATTTATTTAGGACAAACTATTGTGCCTGAAATAGCGCTTGACTCTGTTCTTAAAGAGGAGGTTGAAAAGGTAAGAAACTTTATTGATACACCATCTGTTGTAATCAATGCAGATACGATTTCTTTTACAGGAAGTTTTTTCAAAATAATGAGCTCTGCAAAGAAGGCAGGCGCTAAGGTTGTAGCAAACGTAAAAAATTAAATCGTTTTAAATAATCCTATTTCTAGTGCATCAATTATTTTAGTATTCTTTAGTTTATAATCACATTAATTAAAAATAACAATAAGAGGTCTTCCTGTCTTTATTGAAAATCTTCAATTTTTTTTCTAGGTTGAAATTCACTGGTATCAACTGTTTCAATCATTAGACAAAAATAAAATTCAACTATTTTGAATAAACATTTGGTGAATAGGTTTCACCTTCTATCTTTGCAACCCGAAAAGTCAAAAAGTTCTTTATCAATCACTTAGCAATAATTTATTTGCCTTTTTTAAATAAATTTTGGTAATTGGAAATAGGCACTATATTTGCAGCCCGCTAAAATAAAAGTGGTAAGATCTTGGAGAAAAGAATGGTAAAAATGTTTTAAGATTTATCGATATAAATTTGGTAGATTGGAAAAGGCACCTACCTTTGCACTCCCTTCAAAAAAGGGAAAGTAAAAAAAGCCAAAAGTTCTTTGAA
>CANGTN010000069.1 GCA_947456805.1 Chitinophagaceae bacterium
TATCAATACAAAAAAAGCCGATAAAAAATATCGGCTTTTGAAAATTAAAAAAATATTATTAAGGGAAAATACCAAGTTCACTGTAACTTGTTGCTACCTTGTTAATCGCATTTACATAAGCGGCGGTTCTCATATCAGGAATATCAGCATTGCTTTTCCAGATGTCCATAATTTCACGAGTTGCTGCAATCATTGTTTCTTCTAAACCACTATGCACTAAATCTACTTCTTCAGGTCCATGTAAAATAATTTTGCGTTCTGCATCACTTATTTTTTTTCCGCTCACTTCTTCAATTTGATTTACAATATGTGTGTTCATGTTTTCAGTAAAACGTTTTTCCATTCTACCATAACGAACATGACTTAGATTCTTCAACCACTCAAAATAGCTAACCGTAACACCACCTGCATTCAAATACATGTCAGGCACTACAACAATTCCTTTGCCTGCAAGAATTTCATCAGCTTCTGGTGTAAGAGGTCCGTTAGCGGCTTCACCAATAATTTTAGCCTGCACACGTCCGGCATTCTCTTGATTGATTACATTTTCCAAAGCTGCAGGAATTAAAATATCACAAGCTAATTCCAACGCATCTGTATTTTTTGAAAGATTAGTTGCACCTGGAAAGTTCAATATACTTCCGGTTGATTTTCTATGTGCAAATAATTCTTCTTCATTGATACCTTCTTTATTGTAGATAGCTCCTTCAAACTCGGCAATGGCAACCACTTTGGCGCCAGCCTCTCTGAAAAATTTGGCAGAATGATACCCAACATTTCCTAAACCTTGAACCACCACAGTTTTATTTTCAATCCCTGTTGTTAAACCTACTTTAGCCATAATATCTGGCATATTGCAAACTTCTCTGATACCAAAAAACACACCCAATCCTGTTGCTTCTTTACGACCACGAACTCCTCCTTGAGAAATAGGTTTACCGGTTACACAGCCCGCTGCATCAATATCTCCTGGCTTTAACGAAGAATAAGTATCTACAATCCAAGCCATTTCACGCTCACCTGTTCCGTAGTCGGGAGCAGGAACATCGATACCCGGTCCTATAAAATTTTTCTTTACCAATTCACTCGTATATCTACGGGTAATTTTTTCTAATTCGTAAGCACTATATTTTTTTGGATTGATTTTGATTCCTCCCTTACCACCACCAAAAGGAACATTTACAATAGCGCATTTATAAGTCATTAAACTTGCCAATGCCATTACTTCATCCTGATTTACTTCGTCGCTAAAACGAATACCCCCTTTACATGGACTTTTATGCTGACTATGTTGTACACGATATGCTTCAATTACTTCAATTCTTCCATCATCCATTTTTACGGGGAAACGCATACTATAAACGCTGTTACAAGCTTTGATTTGTTCAAGCAAACCTTTATCCCATTTGGTAAATTTTGCTGCCTTATCAAAGCTTTGTTCTACACTGTGAAAAAAACTGTACACTGAGTTTGACATAATTTGATTTTTTTAAATGAGCAATCGTTAAACTTTTTTTTCGAGATATTTTAACATCTCAATTTTCATGGCAATTAAGAAACTAAAAAAAATATATTATTTATCTTTTTCTAAATTTTTTATTTTTCTATCCAATTGAAAAAGATATACCAATAAGCCTGTAACAATAGTAACTACAACAGCCATTACTACATAAATTTTTCCATTACTTCTCATAATATCTGAATTTTGTGTTGTTGATGTTTGAGCATTTACAATTGTTGTCATTAATGAAAACAATATGATAAAAACAGCCTTTATTTTATTCATGATTTAATTGCTTTTCTTTTAATAAATGAACACGAATTTTCAAAGTACTAACCCAAACGCCTAATAGTGACCAGCCTAAAACTGCTGGCCAAAATACAAGCTTCATCTCAATAGAAGAATCTTTTGGATTTACTGCAGGATTTCCTTGACTTCCCATTCCGCCCGGGTGTAAACTTTCAACTAATCTTGGTAAAATCCATATTGCTGGGAATAACATGAAGTAGGCAAAAATGTTGTATACTGCACCAATTCTTGCTTTTTTTTCTTCATCTATCATACTACCACGTAATATGAAGTATGCTAAGTAGGTAAGCAAAGCAATAGCAGCCCCATTTTGTTTTGGATCACTGCTCCAAGGTGCACCCCATTGGTAGTTTGCCCAAATTGCTCCGGTTACAATTCCTAAAAAACCAAAGACGGTTCCTGTTCTCGCAAACTCCTCTGCATTATAATCATTAACAGCAGTTGGGTTGCGTAAATATTTAATGGAATAAACAAATGAAGTTGTCAATAAAACCATCATGCCAAACCACATAGGCACATGAAAGAAATAGTTTCTGATGCTTTCACCCATTGGCACACCCGCAGGTTTAGGTACAGTAATAACAAAAGCCATGACACTAGTGTATAATAACAAACAAACAGCTGTAATTTTCCACCAAGTTTTTCGCATGATTTAGTTCAATTTAATTCTGTGGTATTAACCGACAAGCAAAATCGATTGGATTGCAAATGTAGGGTAAGGCTTGTAAAAATTGTTCTTGAAATTAAATTTTATGATATTATCAACTCTTGCATTTCTAATTTCTTATGCTTATCATTTTAGTTCAATTCTTTTGAATTCCCTTACCTTTGCACACATTTTTAACCTTTTTAAACTCATGCCGTAACATGAAATTATCTCAGTTCAGGTACGACCTGCCCCTTAATCTTATTGCACAAAACCCTACAAAAAGAAGGGAAGACAGCAGAATGTTGGTGGTTAATAGAAAAACCGGCAACATGGAAAACAAACACTTTAAAGACATCTTAGAATATTTTGATGACAAAGATGTGTTTGTAGTAAACAATACGAAAGTATTTTCTGCAAGGATGTACGGACGTAAAGAAAAGACTGGAGCAAAAATTGAAGTTTTTTTATTACGTGAATTAAACAAACCCAATCGTTTGTGGGATGTTATTGTTGATCCTGCACGTAAAATAAGGGTTGGTAACAAACTTTATTTCGGTGAATCAGAAGAATTGGTTGCAGAAGTAATTGATAACACAACGAGTCGTGGACGTACCATAAAATTTTTATGGAATGATGACGATGAAAGTTTCAAAAAAATGCTTGAAACACTTGGTGAAACTCCTTTACCGAAATACATCAAACGCAAGCCGGATGAAGAAGATAAAGAAAGATACCAGACCGTTTACGCAAAAAATGAAGGCGCTGTTGCTGCACCAACTGCAGGTTTGCATTTTAGTCAGGAATTAATTAAACGTTGTGAAATAAAAGGCATTCGTTTTGCAGAAGTTACATTACATACAGGCTTAGGTACATTCAGACCAATTGAAGTGGAAGATTTGAGCAAACACAAAATGGATGCAGAATACTATAACATCCCTGAAGAAGCTGCAAGAATTGTAAACAAAGCAAAAGAAAACGACCATAGAATTTGTGCAATCGGCACAACAACAATGCGTGCTATGGAAACAAGTTTTACTGCCCAAAAATTTTTAAAACCTAGCGAAGGTTGGACAAATAATTTTATTCATCCTCCATACAACTTTAATATTGCAGACAGCTTAGTTACTAATTTTCATCTTCCTAAAACCAGTTTATTAATTATGACTTGTGCTTTTGCAGGATATGATTTGGCAATGGCTGCATATCAAAAAGCAATTAAAGATAAATATCGTTTCTTCAGTTATGGTGATGCTTTATTAGTTATTTAACAAAAATAAAATTTTAAATTTTCAATAAAAAAGAGTAACTGCTCAATTGGGTAGTATCATAACAGCATTATTATTAACGTAGATATAGAAAAAGGAGTTGAAAACATCAGCTCCTTTTTCTATATTGACAATCAACAGTTTTAAAAAATCGTTGTGCTCTAAAATGATGCTGACCGGAAAACTGGCGGTTTAATTTTAGTTATGATGTAACAATAACCATACTCAATCAACATTTATCAAGCCACACCACTTTGAATTATGTTTATGTCACGGAATGAATAAATTAAACGTATATTAAAAAAACAGTTGCCTAAACTGATAAATGTTATAAATTATCGCTTAATAATCAACTGAAAGTTTAAGCATATTTTTCTCTTTTTGGCGCAATTAGTAACGCTATTATTGCTAGAATACAGGAAAAAATAGAAATGATAGTAATCATAGAATACAGATTAATAAAAAATTGTTTCGTATGGTTATTAAAAAGAAAAACCATCAATATCATTATTAAAATATCGTAAAGCAGGTATATAATTTTGGGTATTAATATTAATAATTCAGATTTACTTATATTATAAATAATTTTACTGTCATTAAAAACTGAATTTAAGCGATGTAACAACACAATAACCAATATGAATTGAACAAAAGTTTGAAGATAAACATTTGGATAACCATCATTGTAATATAAATCGATAAAAATACTTGATATTGACAATACGATTATTGTAAAAAAAATTATAAAAAACATGTTCTTATTTTGCTTTCTCAAATGAGTAACAGTAAAAAATAAGTATATAAAAACATTGTGTCTTAAATCATCAAGAAACTGAAGTGCATCATAAAAAAAACGATCTACTTCAATCTTCAAAAGGATATTTATTACAACAGCAAAAAAAATACTTGCTATATAATAATAATACTGATGCTTAATATTTTGGAGTCTGTATAATCCTACTATTAATACAACAACTAGCAATAAATTATTTATCTCACTTAAGTGATTAATCATAAAATTCGGCTAAATAGGATTATTTTGGCAACTAGGTGGGCATCGCTTACCATCTTCTACAATTATATCCGTTGTTTCATCTGCTTCATTCAACAATCCAACGATATCTTCTCCGTCTTCATTTACGCCAACAAAAATCATACAAACTGATTTATCTTCTTTCATACCAAGATATCCTCTGAATTGTACACAACCCGTTTGGTTTAATACCGCCTGAATTTTATCTGCATCAAATGTTTCACTATATGGCAAACTATTCTGATAATCTGTTGTTAGCATATCTGATAGATTCTCTTTAAATCTTGCAGTCATTTCCTTTGCTGCTGCGAGTGTAATAAACGTTCCGCTCATGTTACTTTTTTTATCTGTTCAAAAATAACAGAATATTTGTTGAATACTTCAGGAGGTTTTAATTTTCATTTCTACCAAAACACCCTCTAAAGTAATAGCTAAAAAAAATTTAGTAATTAAGAAGGTTTTTATAGCTTACAGCATCTAATAATCCGAATATCTTTTTTTTGAACGAAATACAATTAATACAATCATTACAGCAAGGCGATAAAAATGCTTTTTCATTTTTGGTGGATACATACCAACACATGGTGTTTAACACGATACTTAGTATAGTGCAGCAACAGGAAGAGGCAGAGGATGTGGCACAGGAAGTTTTTGTTCAGGCATTTATCAGTATAACAAAATTCAGAGGAGATAGTAAAATATCTACCTGGTTATATAGAATAGCTATAACAAAAACATTGGACCATCAAAGAAAAAAGAGATCAAAAAAAAGATTTGGATTATTAAAAAATGTATTTGCCATTGGTTTGCAGGAAGAACAAGTTGCAGATTTTTATCACCCGGGAGTTCAGTTAGAGAACAAAGAAAAATCGGCAATTTTATTTAAAGCATTACAAAATTTGCCAAGCCAGCAAAGGATTGCATTTACGTTAATTAAAATAGAAGGCTTAAATTATGAAGACACAAGTTCTATTATGCAAATAAGTATAAAAGCAATTGAATCTTTAATGCATAGGGCAAAACTAAATCTGAGAAATCAATTAATAAATTACTATCAATCTAACAAGTAAACCAATGAAAAATATAGAAATACAAATAGCTGAAACTTTTAACAGCATTGATGATATTCAAAAAGCCGAAGCCCCTTATTTTTTTAATACCCGTGTACAAGCAAAACTAAACCAACGATTGGCTGTAACAGAATCATCATGGTTACCAAAATGGAAACCAATATGGGCAATTACCACTTTAACTATTTTATTAAGCATCAACATTTATTCTTTTATACAAAAAAAGAAAATTAAAACAACAAAATCAACCAACACTACTGAAAGTGCTAATTTAGAAGGCTTTTCAAACACATACAATCTAAACTCATCTTTAGCATATTAATAAATAGAAACCATGAACTTAATTACAAAAAGTAGAATTTTAAATATTGCTATTGTACTTTTACTGCTAGCTAATATTACCACAATTTGTCTCTTTTGGTTAAGGCAAGAGCACAACAAACCGCCAATTCCACCCAACAACAGAGAAGGAGGAGCAGCTAGATTTTTAATCAAAGAATTAAATTTAGATTCTGCACAAATTAATACCTATCTGTCTTTAAAAGAAGAACATGGTAAAGCTGCACAAGAAAATAGAAATGCTGTAAGACAATTGAAAGATACCTTGTTTACATACTTACAATTACCCAATACTAGTGATTCTACTGTACAACATATTGTACAATTACTTGGTGCAAAAGAAGCAGCAGCAAATCTTGCATTGTTTGCACATTTCAAAAAATTAAGGGCATTGTGCAACGAAACACAAAAGAAAAAATTTGATGAAATTTTATTCAAGGCAATTCATATGATAGAAAATGGAAAGAGACAAAGAAATATGCAAGCTCCACCTCCAAATAATGATTTTCAAAAGCGTGATTCCACAGAGCGACTTCAAACTGACAGAAGAAAAGAAAACAGACCACCTCCGCCAAGATTTGGTGAAAGACCACCGCATGGTGCAGATGGATCATTTGATGAACACAGACCCCCACCGCCGCCTCATGGTATTAGAAGAGAACGTGGCGAACACAGACCGCCACCCCCACCTCCAAATAAAGTAGAAAACGGTGATGAGTAAGAAAAGTAATGGAATGAATTATAGGAGTCAATTGATGGATAATTTGTGGCAACTACAAATACTTTTCGTAAAAAAATATTTGTATCGCTGCTAACTAGTATCTTTAAAAATTATAGATGAAGTAAAAAAACAAGATCTAAATTTTATAAATAATTACTACTTTTTTTGAGTTCATTAGTATTCATATTCTATCTATTAATTTTCTGTTACACCATAACAAGAATAAAGTTCTTTACAAAAGCTGGATTAGATAAAGCGACCTTGATTTTTCTTTTTTGTATAAAAGTGTTTGCCGGTCTTTTGTATGCGAAGTATTATTTGTTGCCGGTAAACTATCCGGGTAGTGATACGTTCAGGTTCTTTCGTTCAAGCCTTATAGAAACAGATGTACTGCTAAAAAATCCATTTGTATTTTTTAAAGAATTGTTTACTCATCAATATAACAACAGTGGAAATATTTTTATTGCAAATCAATCTTATTGGAATGATTTAAAAAGCAATATTATTATCAAACTATTGGCAATCATTAATGTATTTACTTTTAAAAATTATTATGCCGCTATTGTATTTTTCAATTTTTTATTCTTATTTGGACTAGTAGGTTTTTATAAATTAATTCAGGATTTAGTTCCTACCAACAAATGGTTATTGTTAATTACTATTTTTTTTATGCCTTCATTTTTATTTTGGAGCAGTGGCATTCACAAAGATGGGTTAATCTTTTCTGCAATTGGTATAGTGCTTTGGCAATTTCATGTAAGTTTAAAAAATAAATTTACAGTCAGAAGCGTTTTCATTATCCTAACGTCAATGATGTTAATTTTTGGTTTGAGAAATTTCATTTTTTTTATTCTACTGATTAATTTGATTGCATGGAATTTCAGTTATAAAAGTGGCAAAACATTTGTTGTTTTTGGAGTATTTTATTTGATTTCATTGATTTTATTTTTTGCATCAACTTTTGTTTCTCCTAAAATTAATTTGCCAAATTATGTTGTAATCAAGCAGCAGGAATTTAGCCAACTAAGTGGCAGAAGCAGTTTTACAACAAAAGAATTAGAACCAACTGTAAAAAGTTTTATTCAATATTTACCTACTGCATTGGATGTTGTTTTATTAAAACCACATTTTAATGAAATTAAAAATAAAAATTATTTATTGGCTTTTATCGAAAATACTTTGCTTGGTATTTTTATAATCTTTGCATTATTGTTTAGAAAAAGAAATACAAATATTCCGGTAGCTTTTTGGGGATGTTGGTTTTTTGCACTTTCTCTATTTATTATTGAAGGTTATACAATCACCTTTTTGGGCGCCATTGTAAGGTATAAAAGCCTTGGAATACCATTAATAATTGCTCCGCTCCTCGCACTTATAGATATTAAAAAGATACAAAATAGCCTCAGAAAAAACACATTAAAATAAATAATATCTAACTTATTTTTTAGAATACACCCAAAATTTGTACTAAAAATCAAAAAAAATATGGTTTTTATCTATTTCTTCTAGATATTTGTGTTCTAAATCATCAAATTATGTCATTACGCTTCTCAGCCATTAACAATCTTTCAGATGCTGCTAATGTTGCAAAAACAGTTCCTTCTACGAAAATTACAGCCATTTTTGGCGAAAATGTTTTTACACTTAAAACCGCAAGAGAATTTTTAAGTGATGAGGCTTTTAAAAGTCTTAGCTCCAGCATTAAAAGCGGGAAAAAAATTGACAGATCTGTAGCCAATCAGATTGCTAATGGTTTAAGAGCATGGGCAGAAGCCAAAGGAGTTACACATTTTACACATTGGTTTCAACCATTAACAGGAACTACAGCGGAAAAACATGATAGTTTTTTTACTTTGAAAAGTGATGGTACAGCTATAGAAGAATTTGATGGTGCTGCATTGGTACAACAAGAACCTGATGCATCATCTTTTCCAAACGGTGGATTAAGAGCAACTTTCGAAGCTCGTGGTTATACTGCCTGGGATCCTTCTTCTCCTGCATTTATTATGGAAATTGGACAGGGAAAAACTTTGTGTATCCCTACCATATTTATTTCTTATACCGGTGAATCCTTAGATTACAAAGCACCATTATTAAAAGCATTAGAAGCCTTGAATAAAAGTGCTGTTGATGTATGTAATTATTTCGATAAAAATATTTCTAAAGTAACTGCTACCTTAGGTTGGGAACAAGAATATTTTGTAATTGATGAAGGTTTGGCAAATGCAAGACCCGATTTGGTACAATGCGGAAGAACAGTTTTTGGTGCGAGTCCTGCAAAAGGTCAGCAATTAGAAGACCATTATTTTGGTAGTATTCCCGAAAGAACTTACGCTTTCATGAGAGACTTTGAAGCAGAATCTTATAAACTTGGAATTCCTTTAAGAACACGTCATAATGAAGTAGCCCCTGCTCAGTTTGAGTGTGCGCCTATTTTTGAAGAAGTTAGTATTGCGGTTGATCATAACACATTATTAATGGACGTGATGGACAGAGTTGCCCGTCGTCATAAATTAAGAGTTTTGATTCATGAAAAACCATTTGCTGGAATTAATGGCAGTGGCAAACACAACAACTGGAGTATGAGTACAGATACAGGTATTAATTTATTAGCTCCCGGTAAAACACCAAAAACCAATTTAATGTTCTTAACATTTTTTGTTAATACCATTAAAGCAGTTCATGATTATGCAGATTTATTAAGAGCATCTATTGCCAGTGCCGGCAATGATCATCGTTTGGGTGCTAATGAAGCTCCTCCTGCAATTATATCAGTTTTTGTTGGTCAATATTTAGCAAAAGTTTTAGCTGAAATTGAAACTCGGGTTGGCGATAAATTTGATGAACAAGATGAA
>CANGTN010000070.1 GCA_947456805.1 Chitinophagaceae bacterium
TAAAGTTAATGGAAATACTACTGAAATAATTAAGTACTTTTTCATAATTAATAGCTATCCTAAAATTGTATATGCGGAATTATAATAAAAATAAAAATACAACTAATATCTCTCGTTTGTGTACACTTAAATATTATTAACATTATTCTAAAAAAAAACTACCTCAGTGAGGTAGTTTTTTTAAGATTAAAAATTAATCTTAAGGAGTTAATACACCATCAATTATATGCACAACGCCATTTGTGCCCAAGATATCAGACCGGGTAATATTAAAAAAAGTAGGATTATTTTTACCCTTGATTTTAGTTCCGTTTTCACTTGCGGTTAAAGAGGTACTTGCTCCAGCAGCTGTTGATATTGTATTTGGGTCTGCTGCAAAATCATTTGTAAATAAACGAGTATTTAAAAAGTAATGGTAACGCAATCTTGCTGCAAGTGTAGCTACCGGAGCAGCAGCTATTGCAGTAGATGTTAAACCTGCAGCTGTCATAGCTGCATCTGTAGGTGCCATAACAGTAAATATAGATGTACTTGCTAACGTAGTATTTAAACCAGCCCTTGTTAAAGCAGCTAAAAATAATGTATGTTGCCCTGTACTATTTAAGATAGCAATTATATTACCTCTTAACTGTGGCGGTGTTAAAAATCGCTCAACTACATGTATTGTTCCATTATTTAAATTGGCATCAACAGTTGTAATTTGAGCACCATTAACATAGTAATTATTGTTAAAACTTCCACTAAAAACAGCAGCACCCATTTGGGTAGTTCTACTGATACTACTAACAGCAATCATATCCATGCTTCTGTAGTTAGCGTTAACCAAATGATACATTAACAAATAGCTTAATGCACTTGGGCTTAATTTATTTAATGAGTCTGTAGTAATACCAGCAGCTGCAAAACCTGCATTTGTTGGAGCGAACCAAGTGAAAGGACCTGGTCCTGTAGTAAAATCTTTTAACCCAGCTTTTTCAACAGCTGCAGCAAACATTGTAAGATTGGAGTTGGCTTTCACATATTCATCAAAAGTTGGATTTACTATGATTTCATCATCTTTCGTGCAACTGCTAACTAAAATTGCAAACATTGTTATTAAGAGTAAATAATTAAAATTCTTTTTCATAAATAAGCTTAATTTATTGGTTAGTAATTGCAGTTGAGAACATAGTAGGTAAAAAAGGAGCTGCAGTTCCATTAGCGAAGCCAGTTGTGTATACAGTAACACTTCTTCTACTTCCTGTTGCTAAAGTTTGTGGTGGGGTTACAGACCCAGCAATTGGAACACCTGCAGAAGTTACAACCCTTAACCTAATGAAAGAAGAAACAGGCGATCTACCAAAAGTTTTAACAGAAACAAAGCCAGATGTACCTTTGTAAGGTATATTTCTAGCCAAGGTATCTCGAACTACATCTGTTGCATTTAAAGAATCTATTCTTATGAAATTAAGAGAAGCACCCACAGTTGCATTGATTAATCTCACGGAAAGAAAACTGTCAATTTGAGGTAGATAATTATCTTCAATAGAAAAAACTGTTCTGTTTATTCCAGTATCTGCCAACGTAACTGAGTAGAATTTATTAGCATTTAAACCAAGTTGTCCTGTGAATAAAACTACAGAATCATTTTGAGTACCTAAATTAGGTAAAGACAATTTTATTGTTGCTCCAGGTGCTACAGCTGCAAAATCCGGAAAAGTAGAAGTTGCTGGAAAAAAACCCCCACTACCAGAAGTTGTAGCTCCATTTAATTTAGCATCATTAGCTTTAATCATAACAGAGGGTGTGTTTGGAGAAAACAACGCAATTTTTACATAGGCTTTATCACTTGGAAGAGAGTATTCAGTTAATCTCAAACCTACTTTTTCACAACCTGTAATTTGAAGAACAGTTACTGCAATAACAAGTATTAAAATTATTTTTTTCATAGTATGTTTTTTAATTTTTTTAAGGTTGACTAAACCACATTTCATAGGTATGGTAATCAATATTTAAACCTCCAAGTTTTCTAATTTCATCAATATTCCAGTCAAATTCAGAAAAATTTGTTGGAGAAAATCTGTAGGCCGGTTTTGGACCCTGATTGTTAGTTGAGTATAACGGAATTACAAATGTTTTATATACTTGGTCATTCGTATCCGGATCAATATCAAAATAATGATATCTTCTTATATCAACCCAACTTTCAGTAAAATTCCAACCAAAATCTCCAATGTATTTTTGCAACATAATGTCTGTTAAAAATAATGTTCCCTCAGTTTTTTTGTAAGCTGGAGTTAAAAAATAGGACGCTCTTTCCGCAGAAGTAATTGCTGATACTCCTGTAGCAGTTGTGGTATAAGAATTCACAAAATCCATGTGTGATGCAATACCTGACTGATATGATGCTAAAGCTATAGATTTTGCACCTTTTCTGAATGCAGCCTCTGCTTTTAAGAACTGTAATTCATGATAAGTCATTACAGGATATCTTGCAGCATTTTGAAAAACGTATTTACCTGATCTTGCTCCAAAAACATTCACTCCATTATTTAAAACTGTACTATCACCCCATAATAAACTTACCCTTCTTCTAAATGCAGGAGTACCTGCTGTTGTACCACCAGTAGCATTAACTTCAGGATCACCAACACCCGAAGCTTGTAGTAAGCAAAATCTGTAACCACCATTTAAAGTTGGCATTGTAGATGTTATCGTAGCAGTATCAAAACTTGTAGTTAACATTCTACTAATTCTTGGATCTCTATTTGGAACAGTTGTTGAACCATTTAATATGGTACCATCTAATAATTGAGTTATAAATCGAGATGCTCTTCTATTTCCCATATTATTTCTTGCAGGGCCATGAGGATTGGTATCATCATTTCTTGTTGCACTAAATGGTACCAAGAAATTATCACCATTATTAGAAAAAGCTAAATCACAAAATTTGATTACCGAATCTGCACTATAGGTAGTTTTGTTAGTGCTTCTGCTATATAATCTTGCTAAAATTCCGTAAGTAAATTTTATCCATTTATTTCTATCACCATTGTAAACTAAATCACCTCTTTGTAAATCATTTAAAGCAACTTTACCATCGGTTCTACTCAAGTATTGTATAGCGAGCCTACACAAGGAGTCTATTCCTTTGTACACCACTTCTTGTTTATCATATCTATATTTCGCATTAACGCTAGCTGCTGTAACATTCCAAGCATCATAAAAAGGCAGTTCACCAAAGTAGTCTGTCGTTTGCTGAAAACCCCAAGCCCTTAATGCATAGGCAACACCAACGTAATCCCAAGCTTCTTCTTTCATACCTTTCTCAAAAATTACATTTAATGATGAGCCTTGTGATTGGTAAAAAGTTCTCCAAAGTTGTGCTGCACTACCACCACCACCATTCCCGCCATGAGTGTCAAAAATGTCATTTGTGGTGGATGTATAATTTTGAGAGTATGAACCAGAAAACCTTCCATCTAATACAGAAGCTGCAGGAATTAAAGAATAAACTGGAGGCAACAAAGCAGCTAATGAAGCATTTTGTGGGCTAGCAGGATCGGAATTTACATCAAAATACTTTTGACATGCAGTAAACTGAACTGCAATAGTAAGTATCAAAATTGAATAAGTTATTTTTTTCATTTTTGTTGATTTATCAAATTAAAATTGAACATTTACACCAAAATTTACACCTACAGGTGTGGCAAGATTACCTGTATCCATTCCAATACCTCCTATTCCACCTCTTGTAGAAACATTATTACCATTAACAGCTGGATCAGCTCCAGAATAATTAGTAATCATAAAAGCATCAGTTACTGTGCAAAAAACACTTGCAGATTTAAATACTTTTTGACGTTTTATTAATGTAGTAGGTAATTTGTAACTTAACGTAATATCTCTCATTCTTAACCAATTGATATCCTTTTCAATAAAATCTTGTTCAATACTACCAGATTGATAATAGTCGCTTCTAAAAAGAGGATTTATTACAATTGTATTTATCGTTGGGTTACTAGTGTTTTGTAAACCATCATTCAAAACTCCTTTAATAATCCTAGGTGTTTCTCTGTCTAAAGTTTTGGTACTAGCACCTCTTGTGTATAACAAGTATTCAGTTCCATTGAAAATATCGCCGCCTTTTCTAATATCCAATAAAAATGATAAACTCCAATTTTTATATGTAAATGAGTTTAGTAAACCCATTGTAAAATCTGGTTGACGATCACCAATTACTTCAAATCCACCACCTCCGGTAGAAACACCAGATCCTGTAATTCTAATTGGTAAGCCACTTGTTGGAGATATTAGTAAATCGCCATTTGCATTACGGTCAAATCTATTTCCTGCTAATTGATAAATATTACCTCCCTCTCTTGATATGTTTCTCACATTACCTAAGCCCCAAGTATCAGAATTATAAAACTGAGGTAAGCCGGCAGGCATTCTCAATATTTTGTTTCTATTTCTTGCAAAGTTTACTGTAGAATTCCATGTGAAGTTTTTGTTTTGGATTGGTGTACCTTTTATTTGCAATTCAACTCCTCTATTGGTAACATCACCACCATTAATCCACTGCAAAATAGATCCTGAAGCATATGACAAACGAGGTGCGATTAATTGATCAACAACTTTTTGATCATAATATGCAAAATCAAAACTTAATCTGTTCTTCAAAAATTTAACTTCAAAACCTAGTTCAAGATTTTGACCAAATTCTGGTCTTAAATCTGGGTTACCCTGCACTACACTTGGCTGAAATCCTCCACCATTTGTATTGGATTGTATAAATCTTCTTCCTTTAACATAAGGAGTACTTGGATCACGTCCTGTAGTTGCATAACTAACCCTTAATTTAGCATAGCTAATTTCTTTTGGTAATTTGAAGGCATCTGTTAATATTAAATTTGTTCCTGCACTCCAGTAGTAATAGAAAGCATCTGCTTGATTATACTCTAAAGGATTGATTAAACGACTACTTCCATCCATTCTTCCCGAAACAGAAAATGTCCAGTAATTTTTATAAGTGCCTGAATAGTTTACAAATGCACCCATTCTGTTGAAATTGGTATTAGTTGTTACAGTTGATACAGTTAAAGGATCTGTATTATTCAAACTAATAAAATTCGGATCAAATAAACGTTCACCCCTCACACCGTTCATTTCCTCTTTTCTGCTATCAAAAGTAAATGCGGCAATAACGGTATTATTCAACTTACCGATTTTCTTTCTTACCGTTGCTCTAAAAGCTCCGTTTACTAAGCGTTGTTGGTTTCTATATTCTGTTGTATTACCACCAGTACTAATACCGGTATTACTTTCTGGATGAACAAATAAAACACCTTTACCTGCATAGTAGTCAACACCCATATTTGCATTAAGGTTTAACCATTTGTATGGATCATAATTTAATTGAAAGTTTCCTTGAATACGATCATTAAGGTCAAAGTTTTTATTTTTAGTAACATCCCACCATGGATTATCATCTTCAGCAACTCCATCATTTCTAACTCTTACACGAGAGCCGTTGGGTGTGATGAAATTTCTAATATCCTCATCAACCGGCCATGTTAATAAGCTTAATAAAAAACCATTCTGTCCTTTTAATGCTTTGTCTGTTCTTGAATTAATGTAAGTCATCGCTGTGGTAACATTAATTTTAGAACTTATTTTGAAAGTTGTATTCAATCTAAAATTATAACGTTGGTACTTGGTTAATGGAACAACACCTTCATTATTGTAGGTACCAATTGTAAAACGATAAGTCCCTAAATCATTCCCACCATCAACCGATAAATTGTGAATTTGTGTTTTACCTGTACCAAAAAAATTATTAATATTATCAAAAGTAGGAACACCATTCGGAATTCTTTGACCAAAAAATGTTCTAAGTAATGGATTGGTAACACCACTAAGCCCTTGATCAAATACTTTTTGTTGCTCTGGCAAACGATATACTCTTTCAAATCTGAATGAATTGTTGTAAGAGATTGAAGCTTTTCCTTTAGTTCCTTTTTTAGTTGTGATTATAATTGCACCATTACTTCCATCTGAACCATATAGTGCAGTGGCTTCAGGTCCTTTGAGTACAGTAACATTTTCAATATCTTCTGGGTTAATATCCATTGCACGATTACCAAAATCGTTGTTTCTGTTGGCATTACCACCAGGCAAACGATCTTGACTTTCAATAGCACTATTATCAATAATTAAACCATCTACCACAAATATTGGCTGATTAGTCCCATCAATTGAAGTTGGTCCTCTTAGGATAATACTAGATGAAGCTCCCGGCATACCAGTGGTTGAAGTAATCATTGCACCTGGAATTCGACCAGCTAAGGAATTAATAAAATTATCCCTTTTAGTTTGAGCGATTTCTCCTCCATCAATCGTAATAGCTTGGTAGGTTAAATCTCTTTTACTCTTTTTAATACCATATGCTGTAACAACAACATCATTCGCATCTTTGTCAGTTTGAATTAAACGAGCACTGTAACTTTTATCACTACCTACAGTAATTTCTTTTAATGAATAACCAACATAACTAAACGTGACAACATCACCCTTTGTAGCAGCGATTGAATAAAATCCAACTTCATTAGTAGTTGTTTTTTTATTACTTGTTTTGTTGGTTACAGTTACTCCTAACAATGGTCCCCCATCATCATCTGAAACTATTGTACCTGAGATAGTGCTGGTTTGAGCAAACCCATAGGAACTAAACATGAAACTAAGCATTAAACCTAGTAGTTTCATGGTAGAGGCAAATTTTCGCATAGCAAGTTTTTGATTTATATTATGTAATTTTTTACCTGTTTGTCAGCTTACTCTCAGTAGTTTAGAGTTGATAGATTAATATTTTACAATAAAAATCCGCACAAAAACGCAAAAGCAAGCAAACAAATTTTAATAATTTGCAATAATGAATGCAATATTATACTTAATAAATGAAATAAATAAAAATATTTTTAACAAAAAATACACAAAGATTAAAGTATTTATAAAACAGCAAAAAAAAGCAAAAAAAATTCTCTTAGGGTAATTACATTATCAATAAATCTTTTTGTTTGTATTGTTGTAATAAAGCTTCACTAGGATTCAATTCGGTAATAATTATATCAACATCTTCTATTTTACAAACTTGCAAGTGTTGTGTTGTATTCAACTTTTCAGAAATAGCCAACGAAACAGTTTTCTTCGCTGCTTGTATCATTGCTTTTTTTACTTCAATAATTTCCCATTCCAAATCTGTAATGCCATTTTCAGGATCTATGCTATTTGTTCCTAAAAAACAAATGTCTGCTTTAACCTCAGTAAGTTTCTGCACAACAGCTGCCCCAACAGCCATTTGCGCATTTTTCATTAATTTATTTCCTATGAAAATTACTTCTGCATTTGGATGCTCTAAAAGTTCTAAGGCAATTGGAATACTAGGTGTAATGAAAGTTGCATTCAAATCGGGAGGTAATAATTTTACAAGTTCTCTAATTGTTGTACCACCAGAAAGTATCACAAACATGCCGTCTTTGATGAGTTTGACAGCTTTGTGTGCAATAATTTTCTTTTCAACGTGTTGATAAATATTTTGATTTTGAATTGTAAAATGAAAAGATTTCGACAAGGCTCCCCCATGCACTTTGGTTAATTTTCCCTCTTCATCTAAGTCTTGTAAATCTCTGCGAATTGTATCTTCAGAAACATTTAACTGAACACTTAAATCGCTAGATAATACTTTGTTGTGTATATTTATTTGTTGCAGAATATGGGCTTGTCTTTCTTTTTTTAACATAATTAGTGGGTATAAAAATTGAAATTAATAAAATTCACCTCAGAAATTATCATTTTGATAATTAAAAATGAAATTTGAATATAAATCGAAAAAATAATTTTACTAGTTACATTTGTTGAATCATTATGATTTCACCACAAAGTATAGAGCAAATAAAAAACCGCATTGACATCATTGAGGTTTTGGGCGATTACATCAAACTAAAAAAACGTGGCAGTAATTATCTGGGGCTTTGTCCTTTTCATAATGAAAAAAGTCCATCGTTTACAGTATCTCCAGCCAAAGAATTATACAAGTGTTTTGGTTGCGGTAAAAGTGGAAATACGATTACATTTTTAATGGAGCATGACAAATTAAGTTATGTAGAAGCATTAAGATGGCTGGCGAACCGATTCAATATTGAGATTGAAGAAACAGAACAAACACAGGAACAAAAGCAATTTGTTCAAACGGCAGATAGTTTATACATCATCAACAACTTTGCGCAACAATTTTTCAGCACACAACTTTTTGATACAGAAGACGGGCGAGACATTGCACTTTCGTATTTAAAGGAAAGAGGTTTTCGGGAAGAAGTTATCAAAAAATTTCAAATCGGTTTTAATCCCTCAAGCAGAGACACATTGGCTTCTGCTTTAATTAACAACCAATTCAATAAAGAACTTTTACCAAAGACAGGACTCGTTATTGCAAGGACCGATGGCGAATTGGTTGACAATTACAGAGGCAGAATTGTTTTCCCAATTCACAGTACTACCGGAAAAACAATTGGTTTTGGAGCCAGGGTAATTGGCAAGGCTGATAAAGCTCCAAAGTATATCAATACCCCTGAAAATGAAATTTACAGCAAGAGCAAAGTTTTGTATGGTGCGTATTTCGCAAGATTGGCAATAGACAAAGCAGATGAATGTTTGTTGGTTGAAGGCTATACAGATGTAGTAAGTTTACACCAGGCAGGAATTGAAAATGTTGTTGCAAGTGGCGGAACTTCTTTAACTGTAGATCAACTTCGATTAATAAAAAAATATACCAACAATCTAACTATCATTTATGATGGTGATGCTGCCGGTATTAAAGCAGCATTAAGAGGCTTGGATATGGCTTTGGAAGAAAGCTTAAATGTGCGATTGGTATTGATACCTGATAAAGAAGATCCGGATAGTTATGTAAATAAAGTTGGGGCTTCCGAATTCATTAATTTCATCAATGCCAATAAAAAGGACTTCATCATTTTTCAGATAGAAATGATGCTGAAAGATGCCGGTAATGATGTTTCTAAAAAAAGTGAAGTAGTAAATACTGTAGCTGAAACAATTAGCAAAATAAATAAAGCAGAAGACTTTACAAAGCAGCAAGATTATATCAAACAATGTTCTGCACTACTCAAAATTGATGAAGGAGGCTTAACAAATCTTGTTAATAAATATAGGCGGGATAAAATTGTAAAAGAAGAAAAGCGCTTACCTTTTGATGATACTGTAAACCAACAACTACAAGGTGCTCAGCCCGAAGATGTTTTATCAAATAATTCTCTATTAATAAGTCAGGATGAAATTGTTGAAAGGAACGTTATGCGTACTTTATTGGAAAGCGGGCTTAAAAAATGGGATGAAGAAAAAACAATTGCACAGTATATTTTTGATGAACTTGAACAGTTTTATTTTGAAAGTCCTGTATACATTAGTTTATTCAATGAATACAAAATAATGTACGACAAAGGACTGGAACCTACTGCAAAAACATTTTTATACCACAAGGATGAAAACTTGAGAAATTTGGTTATCAGCATTACAGTTTTTCCTTACGAATTAAGCCAAAAATGGGACGAAGTTTTAGAGGGAATGAATATTGTTAACAGGGA
>CANGTN010000071.1 GCA_947456805.1 Chitinophagaceae bacterium
AGTGGTGGTGGGTAATAAGTGATAAGTTTTAAGTAGTAAGTTTTAAGTAATAAATTAAAAAAAATGAAACGGAATTTTTCAAGTATGCTGTCTTTGTTGCTGATAGGAATTATACTATTGGCATTACCTTCAATATTACATGCACAACCGGTTGATCCGGGTGTAGATCCTGCGCCAATAGATGGCGGTGTAAGTATTGTGGCTGCTGCATGTGCAGGGTATTTGGCAAGGAAAAGGAATGTTTTAAATAAGAAAAAAGTTGATAAATAAGATCATAATAAAAAATTTAATAAAAAGCGATATTCATTTTAACGCTACTTCAAAAAAGACAATTTTGTAAGAGATTGTCTTTTTTGATTTTTGATAAAACTTTCTAATGTATAAAAGTTTTCAAATCTAATCTGTAGTATAGGCTATTCAATATAATTTTTATCATTCCTCCAAAAACAATATCCACTTTAATACTACAGCAGTTTGGATACAAATAATCATTATAAAAACACCACTTCAATCAAATACCTTTAATTGAAAATAGATTGCAACTGAAGGCTTATTTTTGTTGCTATAACAACCATGATATGAGTGAAGAAAAGAGTTTAAATTTTATTGAAGAAATCATTGAGCAAGATTTGGCAAGTGGTAAATACAAAAGCATCTACACACGCTTTCCTCCGGAGCCAAATGGTTATTTGCATATTGGACATGCCAAAAGTATTTGCCTCAATTTTGGGATAGCCAATAAATATGGTGGAAAGGTTAATCTTAGATTTGATGATACCAACCCTACTACTGAAGATACAGAATATGTACAAAGCATAAAAGCTGATGTACAATGGTTGGGTTTTAACTGGACTTCTGAATTATATACTTCAGATTATTTTGAGCAATTGTATGAATTTGCTGTAAGCCTTATCAATAAAGGATTGGCCTATGTTGATGACAGTACAAGTGAAATAATTGCAACACAAAAAGGGACACCTACACAACCCGGAATTAGAAATGAATTTTCCAATAGAACGGTTGCAGAAAATTTAGAATTGTTCACAGCAATGCGTGCCGGAAAATATAATGATGGTGAAAAAGTATTGCGTGCAAAAGTGGATATGACAAGTCCGAATATGCACATGAGAGATCCTATTATTTATCGAATAAAACATGCACACCATCATCGCAGTGGAGATGCCTGGTGCATTTACCCCATGTATGATTTTGCCCACGGACAAAGCGACGCAATAGAACAAATTACCCACTCTATTTGTACACTGGAATTCATTCCGCATCGTGAATTATACAATTGGTTTATTCAGCAATTAAATATTTTTCCTTCGCATCAATATGAATTTGCTCGGTTAAACATGACTTATACTGTAATGAGCAAACGAAAATTATTACAGTTGGTTCAGGATAATTGTGTTACTGCATGGGATGATCCTCGAATGCCTACCATCAGTGCAATGAGAAGAAGGGGTTACCCGGCTGCGGCAATTCGTGAGTTTTGTGATAAGATAGGTGTTGCAAAACGTGAGAATTTAATTGATATCGGATTGCTTGAATTTTGTGTTCGTGAAAACTTAAACAAAACAGCACAACGCAGGATGGTGGTTTTTGATCCGTTGAAAGTAATCATCACCAATTATGAAGCAACAGAAGAAATATTGTTGAGTGAAAATAATCCTGAAGATGAACATGGCGGAAGTCGTGAAGTACCTTTCAGCCGTGAGTTGTACATAGAACGTGATGATTTTATGGAAGTTGCACCTAAGAAATACTTCAGACTTGCACCCGGACAAATGGTTCGTTTAAAAAGTGCTTATATTATTCAATGCAACGAAGTAATTAAAGATGCTGAAGGCAATGTTACCGAAGTGCATTGTACTTATATTCCAGAAAGCAAAAGCGGTAATGATACAAGTGGTATTCAAGTAAAAGGAACGCTACATTGGGTAAGTATTGCACATGCTGTTACTGCTGAAGTGAGAATGTACGACAGGTTATTTACTGTAGAAAATGTAGCTGAAGCCGAAGGTGATTTTAAATCATACATCAATCCACAATCTTTACAAGTAATTGAAAAAGTGTATGCAGAGCCTGCTTTGAAAAATACAACATTTGAAGACAGACATCAATTTATACGCAAAGGATATTTTTGTTTGGATGCAGAAAGTACACCTGATCAATTAGTTTTCAATCGTACTGTAACATTAAAAGATACCTGGGCTAAAGAAGTTAAAAAAGCATAGATTTTTTACAGCAATTTTCATTTCATTATTTGTTGAAATAAAAATTCAACCAAGTATTACCCTATCAACATGGAATTAATTCAATCTTTTCAGAAATACTGGCAACAACATTTTGTGCATATTGCACCAAATAATGCCCATTTGTTATTGGCTGTGAGCGGAGGATTGGATAGTGTGGTACTGGTAGATCTAGTTACAAAGTCAGGATTCAATTGCAGTATTGCACATTGTAATTTTACACTAAGAGATTCGGAAAGTGACCTTGATGAACAATTTGTTACTGCATTAGGCAATCGATATAATATACAAGTTGATACCAAAAGATTTAATACAACAAAATTTGCCGCTGACCATAAAATATCTACACAGGAAGCAGCTAGAAACCTTCGCTATCAATGGTTTCAGGAGTTGTTGGATGTTGCTAAACAAAATGATTCCGGTAAAAATTATTATATCTTAACTGCACATCATGCCGATGATAATATTGAAACTGTTGTATTCAATTTTTTCAGAGGAACAGGTATCAGCGGCTTGCATGGTATCTTGCCTATCAATGGAAAAATCATTCGTCCATTATTATTTGCAAGAAGATCAGAGATTACTAATTATGCTGCACAACATCAAATCAGTTGGGTAGATGATTCTTCCAATGCTACCGATAAATATTCAAGGAATTTTATCAGGCACCAAGTATTGCCTTTGGTTAAAAATATTTTTCCTTCTGTTGAAGAAAACTTGCTGCACAACATCCATAGAATTGCTGAAATTGAACAAATATACCAGGCAAGCGTACAACAAATCATTGCCAAATTGATAGTCACAAAAGGACCTGAGTTGCATATTCCAATTCTTAAGTTACAAAAGCAGCAATCAATTGCTACCATTGTGTTTGAGCTGATTAAGTCATTTGGTTTTACCGCTGCACAAGTAACTGATGTATTAAGTTTGTTTACTGCTGACAATGCTAAGTTTGTAGCATCTGCAACCCACCGAATTATCAAAAACAGAAATTGGCTGATTATTGCTCCGGTTCAAATACCAGAAAGCCAGACATTTATTATCGAATCTGAAAATGACAATATTGTTTTCGACAACGAAAGTTTACAAATTCAACTTTTGTCAAATACTCCTGCTGAAATTATTGCTGATGCATACAAAGTGCAATTAGACGCTGCAAAAATTCAATTTCCATTATTGTTGCGTAAAGCAAAAACAGGAGATTATTTTTATCCATTGGGAATGACTAAGAAGAAGAAAGTGAGTCGATTTTTAATTGATCAAAAATTATCAGCAACGCAAAAAGAAAAAGTTTGGGTACTCGAAAGTAATCAACGTATTGTATGGATTGTGGGCTATCGTATTGATAACAGATTTAAAATTTCGCCTCACACCAAACTAGTACTTCAGCTTCAAGTTAAAGTTGGCAATATTTAATTATGATTGGTATTCGCCAAATACTTTTCTCAGGCAATCACTTATTTCTCCAAGTGTACAATAGTTTTCAACGGCCTCAATCACTACCGGCATTAAGTTCTGTTGATTTATCGCAGCATTTTCAATGGATTGTAAGCTAGCATTTACTTTAACTTGATCTCTTTTACTTTTTAAAATATTCAGTTTTTCAATTTGTAATTGTCGAATACTGTCGTCAATTTTAAAACCTGGAATAGGCGTTTCTTTATCTACATTAAATTTATTAACGCCTACAATTATTTTTTCACCATTTTCAATATTGCGTTGGTAAGTATAAGCACTTTTGGCAATTTCATTTTGCATAAATCCCTCTTCAATCGCATTCACACTGCCGCCCATTGCATCAATTTTATGTACTAGTTCCCATGCTTTTTTCTCTACTTCATCAGTTAAGTTTTCAACGAAGTAACTACCCGCCAAAGGGTCAACGGTATCTGCAATGCCACTTTCAAAAGCCACAATTTGTTGGGTACGTAATGCAATACGTGCAGCTTCTTCGGTAGGCAAACTCAATGCTTCATCATAACCATTCGTGTGCAAACTTTGTGTGCCGCCCAATGTAGCTGCTAATGTTTGCAAGGTAACACGAGCAATATTGTTCAAAGGTTGTTGTGCTGTTAAAGTAGAACCACCTGTTTGCGTATGAAAACGAAGCATCAAAGCCTTTTCATCTGTAGCGCCTAATTCTAGCATCATCTTACACCACATTCTTCTTGCCGCTCTGAATTTGGCAATTTCTTCAAATAAATTATTGTGTGCATTAAAGAAAAAAGACAATCGTTTGCCGAATATATTAATGTCCAAACCCTTTTCCAGTGCGGCTTTTACGTATGCCTTGCCATTACTTAATGTAAATGCAATCTCTTGCACAGCAGTGCTTCCTGCTTCACGTATATGGTAACCGGAAATAGAAATTGTATTCCACTTTGGTAAATCGTTGCTGCACCATTCAAAAATATCTGTGATAATGCGCATCGAAGCTTTTGGCGGATAAATATAGGTGCCTCTTGCTGCGTATTCTTTTAAAATATCATTTTGTATGGTACCGGTAATTTTTGTAAGGTCAGCACCTTGTTTTTTTGCAAGTGCAACATAAAATGCCAACAAAATAAATCCCGTTGCATTGATAGTCATTGATGTTGAAACTTTCTCCAAATCAATACCATCAAACAAACGTTCCATGTCTTCAATGCTGTCAATAGCAACGCCTACTTTACCTACTTCACCTTCGGCTAATTCATGGCTGCTATCATAGCCAATTTGTGTAGGCAAATCAAAGGCAACACTTAAACCCATTACACCTTGCGACAATAAATAATGGTAACGTTTATTACTTTCCTCTGCAGTTGAAAACCCTGCATATTGCCTCATTGTCCAAAGTTTTCCTCTGTACATATCCGGCTGTATGCCACGTGTGTAGGGAGGTTTACCGGGCAGTTCAATTTTAAATGTATTTTGCAAATCTTCGTTTACATAAATTGATTTTATTACAATACCACTATCCGTTATTTTTTTTTCTTCACCCATGTCAATACTTTAGTTGTTATTTTTAAAGGCACTCGTTACATTAATTTCTTCGCTTCAAAACTAAGCACGTTGCTTACAATTTCATGCATGTTCGCTCTTTTATCACTCATTAAAAATTCCATTATTAATTTCAATAATTGCAAACCGGTAGCTTCAGCAGGCAATACATTGGCCATTTGATTAATAATTAAAATATTTTGTTCTTTCAAATTTTTCACCGCTTCCCAAGCTTCTGCTGTTACATAAATTTGTTGGGTAATATTGTAATCAAATTCCTGACGAATGGTGTGTGTCAGCAACATTTGCATTTCTCTTGAAGTAAGGTTTGGCTCGGTGGTTCTTGCAATTAAATTCGGCAATGCAATTCTATCTACCAGCAATATCAAACGTTCGTAAGCTTGCAATTGCATTTGTCTGGTGCCTTCCTGGCTTGTATGTGAGCTGGCAACTGGTTTTGGTATAATTCCCTTTTTTTTCTTCTCTCTGTAGTAGGGTATATATATCGACATTGCACTTACAATCAATATCCCTACTATAATCAATATGCCAATCATTGTATCCATTTCAATTATTTTTACAAATATAGCTATCAAAAGAGCGTTATGTATTTCCTTGTATCGAAAGGTGAAAAGTTGCTGATAAATTTTTATTTTTTAAATTTGCACTACAAATAATTTTTTATGGAAACAGTTGCAACAATACCCGTTACACTTACCGAAAATGCAATTCAGGAGGTAAAACGTTTAATGAGTGAAGATGGTTTTGATACTACAACAAAATTACGTATTGGAGTGAAGGGTGGTGGTTGCAGTGGTATGACGTATGTATTGGGATTTGATGCTCCGCAAGCTGAGGATGAAGAATATCATATTGATGGCATCACCTATATTATGAACAAAAGCCATGGCTTGTATTTATTTGGTATGCAAGTTGATTGGCAAGGCGGTTTGAATAGCAGAGGTTTTACTTTCACCAATCCCAATGCAAGTAAGACTTGCGGTTGCGGTACTTCGTTTGCGGTTTAGTAGTAAGTACTAAGTAGTTAGTTATAAGTAATAAGTTATAGGTAATAAGTTATAGGAATTGGTTGTAATCAATAATGTTTGGCTTATTGAAATCTCCTAGAAAGAGTTATTAATTTTTTATGGGCTATCAGCTGTAACTCAATACCCACCTACAGTTCCGGCTTTTCGTTGCAATCTTTTTGTCGTACCTCCAAAAAGTATTTCCACTGCAATCCGGCAGCCTTTGAAGATTGTACTTAATGAATTTAATTTATCGAGGTTATTGATATTTTTCTAAATTTAATAATAACGAATAAATTCACTCATCTCAGTAATTCCTGTCTTTCTCCAAACTTCTTTACCATTATGATATATGATAAAAGTAGGGAAGGAGCCCACTCCTAAGTCTTTTGCCAATTCGGTTTGAGCACCTCCGTCAATTAATAATACATTGTATTTTTTTAGTTTTAAAGTGTCAATAACGGGTTGCATTTTTCTGCATGGTGGACACCACTTTGCACCAAAGTCCACAATCATTTTTTCAGAAGCCGATACAAGTTTGTTGTAAGATGCTAATGTTATCTCAGCTTCACTGCTTTTGCCTTCAACCGGTTTATTGGCTTGTTTCCAGGCATTCATGCCACCTTGTAAATTATAAGTAAATGTAAAGCCATTTTTATGCATCCATTGCATGGCAGCGCCACTTCTTCCGCCACTTAAACAATACAAATAAACAGGTTTGGTTTTATCTAATGATGCGACTCTTTCTGTAAATTCTTTTTGGTTTGTCCAGTCTGCCTGGAGTGCATTTACAATATGCCCCGAGTTGTATTCCTCTGCAGTTCTTACATCTAAAATTTGAATATTGTTACTTGCAATTGCTTTTTCAAATTGATCTGTCGATAAAATATTCGATTGAGCTAAGGAATTACAAGATAGACAAATAAAATAATTACATGCAAAGAGAAAAAGTAGATAGGATTTTTTCATTGTTTTGTTAGTGTTGATAAAAAGTAAAATTAGTTAAATGAAAATACTATTTTGGATCTTATTTTTTATCACACTGAACTAATGAATCTTGTTAATAAATAATTTAAGCCATTATTGTTTCTTTTTAAAAAATATTATTTAGTTTTACTTTCAAATTTAGTTTAGCAATACAAATGTTTTTATTTTCTAAATTAAATTATTGAGTTTTTTAATTATCAGATGCGCAAAGGTTCAGTTTTAAAATGAGTGTGTAATTCATAAATACAATAACATGTTATTTTTTTCAAATCTGTTTCTTAATATTGGGGTAAATGTTGAACAAGGAATTGGATAGTCGTTCGACTGTCCTTTTTTACATTAGTTGATTAATTAAATTAATTTTGATAAACTTTGAAGAATATGACAAAAAAAATATTTTGCGTTATAGGTTTGCTTTACTTTTTTTTCTTAACTAGTGATGCACAAATTCCTCCAAAGCGAGAATTTAGGGCAGCCTGGTTAGCAACTTATGCCAATATAGATTGGCCTAGCGTCGGGGCTACATCTGCATTAGAACAATCAACTTTTATTCAGAGAATGGAGGAACATAGAGTCACCGGAATGAATGCAGTTTTTGTTCAAATTAGAAGTCAATGTGATGCAATGTATCCGAGTCCGTTTGAACCCTGGAGTGCAGATTTAACAGGAACTCAAGGGTTGGCACCAAATCCCTATTACGATCCATTGGAATTTATGATTGCCGAAACAAAGAAAAAAGGAATGGAATTTCATGCATGGTTCAATCCCTACAGAGCACTTGCAAATGCTTCGGCAGCAAATCTTGCAGCATTGAGTGCATCGCATGTTATCAATACACAACCTTCATGGATTATGTCTGCAGGTACTCAAAGAATATTGAATCCGGGAATTCCGGCTGTATGGGATTATGTCATTAAAGTTGTAATGGATGTTGTGAGAAGATATGATATTGATGGAGTTCATTTCGACGATTATTTTTATCCTTATCCAAGTGCAGGTACGTATAATGATGATGCAGAATTTGCATTGTATAATAGAGGTATTGCTTCAAAAGCTGATTGGAGAAGATCTAATGTAGACTCTTTAATCAGAAGATTAAATGATAGTATCAAGTTAGCAAAACCTTGGGTTAAATTTGGTATTTCGCCATCTGGTATTTGGTTAAGTGCAACAACTTCTCCTGCAAATCCTGCTGGAAGTAATACGTCAAGTGGAGCAACACAACATCACAAAGATTTATTTTCCAATAGTCGTTTGTGGTTGCAACAAGGTTGGGTAGATTATATGGCACCTCAAATTTATTGGTTTATCGGTCAAACCGGTTCAGATTATAATATACTCGTTCCGTGGTGGAATAATAATGCTTTTGGCAGACATATGTATATTGGAATGGCTGGTTATAAAGTTGGTGATGCAACTCAAAATGCAGCTTTTGCAACAGACAATAATCAAATACCTAATCAGTTAAGATTGAACAGACAAAATACCAATGTAAACGGTCATATTTTTTATAATACAACAAGTCTAAGAAATAATAATTTGGGTTTCAGAGACAGTTTACGATTCAATTTTTTTAATAAACCTGCATTACAACCAACCATGCTTTGGAAAGATAATGTAGCTCCTTCACCGGCAACTTCATTGAATGCTGTTTCTAGCGGATTGAATTCTATCACTTTAAATTGGACAAAGCCTGCAGATGTTACAAATGAATTAAATAAAGTCAAACGATTTGCAATATATCGTTCTACAAATAGCACTGTAGATATTTCAAATGCAAATAATTTATTGGTAATTACCTGGAATGATACAACGGCTTATACTGATGTAACAGCAATGCAGGGTAGTAACTATTATTATGTTGTAACTGCGTTAGACAGATTACACAATGAAAGTTCAGTAAGTAATACAGCATCGGTTATTACAACATCTATTGCATTGGTACCAGGACAAAACAAAAATTTTGTTATTTATCCAACTAT
>CANGTN010000072.1 GCA_947456805.1 Chitinophagaceae bacterium
ATGCTCAAAAAAGTGAAAAGCAAGGTGCACCCAATTTGATAATAATTACAACAGACGGACTTAGGTGGCAAGAAGTTTTTAAAGGGATGGATACTGTTATTGCAAATAATCCCAATTTTGCAAAACAAGATAGTACGTATTTAAAAAATAATTATAGTGCGATTAACTTTGAAGATAGAAGAAGATTACTATTACCTTTTTTTTGGAATACAATTGCAAAAAAAGGTTTGATTTATGGTAACCGCGATAAAACAAACAATGTTGATGTAACCAATAATTTTTGGTTTTCTTACCCTGGTTACAGTGAGTTATTTACAGGTTTTGTAGATACTGCAATTAATACAAACGAGTATCGTGCAAATCCTAATACCAATTTATTAGCATACTTGAATAAACAAAAAGAATACAAGGATAAGGTTATTGCTTTTACTGCATGGAATGCATTTGATAGAATATTGAATGAGAAAATTTCTGGATTTCCAGTTATTTGCGCTTATAAGCCAATTGCTACATTAATTAATGACTCTACTTCCCGACTTTTATCAACTATGTTGGCCAATAGTTATAAATTAATAAAAGAAGAAGAATGTTTAGATGTATTTACGCATTATCAAGCAATGCATTATTTAAAAAAAATGCAACCTAAAGTAATGTTCATTGGATATGGCGAAACTGACGAGTGGGCACATAAAGGTAGTTATAGTAATTATTTAGATGCAGCTAATCAGGTTGATAAATGGATAGCCGAAATATGGGATTGGGTTCAATCTACTCAGGGATATAAAAACAATACATATCTTTTGATTACAACTGATCATGGAAGAGGATTGAATGATCAATGGGTAGCTCATGGAAAAAATATAAAAGGAGCTTCCAACACCTGGTTTGCAATTTTAGGCCCCGATATCAGAAGAGTTGCTTCATTAGGGGAACAAACTAATCAACAAGAAATTAGAACTAATCAGCTAGCTTCTACAATTATTAAACTACTAGGTTTTAGTTTTTTTTCTACTAATAAAGTTGGTCCAGCAATTTATTAAGTATGAAAAATTAGTATCAAAAAATAGTTGTCCAAAATCAAATGTTTTTGAGTAATTAATTGGTATGTTCTTTGATAAGCTGCAAAGGATACAAAAATTATTGAAGTTAATTAAAAGTAACATATGAGTATATGTTTTTATTTTACCACATTATTTATCTTAGAAATCTGAATTTATACCACTTGCGAATTCTATGATAAAAAGTTATTTATTAAGTTTAATAATGTGAGAATATTCAAGGGCAGGGGGATTGCAGCAAAGTAGCCTACAGCTTTGCGAGTACTACTTGCGAAAAGCCCTAAATGCAGATTGGTAAGGCGTTACAGCCGATTGCCACAAAAATTAAAAAATCTGAAAATCTTAATTGGTAAAGGTTTTAATACTTCGCCTTATTTTCTTTTTTTAATTGGTGTACATTCAATACTTTCTCAAGATTTACCACAGAACAAATAACCGACTGGTTTGTTATTTTATTAGAGTCATTACATTTAAGAATTGCGTTAATTTATTTGTTGTACTTCTTCAATATTTTAATCGAAATTATTTGAGTATACAATGCCGAAGCAGGAAATTAATATTGTTTGGTTTAAACGTGATTTGCGCTTCGCAGATCATGAGCCCCTTTATTTTGCCCATCAATCCAAACTGCCGTTATTGTTGGTGTATGTTTTTGAACCTTCGGTAATGGCTTATGATGATAGCGATGTAAGGCACTGGCGATTTGTATATGAGTCGTTGAAAGAGATGAATCAGAAGTTACAAAAAGTGAATTCTCAGATTTTTATTTTTCACAATGAAATGCTAGAGGTTTTTGAAACTCTTGCGAAATCATATACTGTGAAAACTGTTTTCTCCTCTGAAGAAACGGGCAATCATTTGACCTATGCCCGTGATAAAACGATGAAAGTTTTTTTTAGCAACAATCAAATCACTTGGAATGAATACCAAACAAATGGCATAATACGAGGATTGAAAAACAGAAAGGAATGGCAAAAGCTTTGGGAAGCAAGAATGACAGGCGTTCCAAAAAAAATTGATGAAAAGGAATTGAATTGTATACAACTGGATTCATCAATCTACAATCAAATTAATGGTAACGAATTAAATAGTTCTATCACGACAAGAGATACCAATTTTCAAGAAGGTGGTGAATATTGGGCGTGGAGATATTTGGAGAATTTTATTACAGAACGATATGTTAATTATAGCAAACATATTAGTAGTCCGCTATTGAGCAGAAAGAGTTGCAGCCGACTTTCTCCTTATTTAACTTATGGTAATATTAGTTTGCGCATGGTTCATCAATACACTCTAAAACATTATACTACTGCTGCAAACAAAAGAGCGTTGTCTAATTTTATTTCTCGATTGCATTGGCATTGTCATTTTATTCAAAAATTTGAAAACGAATGTCGGTATGAGTTTGAACATATTAATCGTGCTTACAACAATTTGATTAAGCCAAAAAATGAGGCATATATACTTGCATGGCAAACGGGTAAAACGGGCGTTCCTATTGTTGATGCCTGCATGAGATGCGTTGTAGCTACAGGATATTTGAATTTCAGAATGCGTGCGTTGGTGGTCTCTTTTTTCTCTTTTAATCTTTGGCAAGACTGGCGAGAATTACATTTTTTAGCGAGGCAATTTTTAGATTATGAACCGGGAATTCATTATCCACAATTACAAATGCAAAGTGGCACAACGGGTATTAATACTATCAGGATTTACAATCCAATTAGAAATTCTGAAGCATATGATAAAGATGGTTTATTCATTAAAAAGTGGGTTCCCGAATTGAAAAATATTCCATCACATTTAATTCATGAGCCTCACAAACTTACCATGATTGAACAACAGTTGTATAGTTGTGAAATTGGTAAAGATTATCCTTTTCCAATTGTGAATGTTGAAGAAACAAGAAAAACAGCAAGTGATATAATGTGGAGGTTTAAAAAAAATGATGAAGTAAAATTGGAGGGGAAAAGAATTTTGGCAAAGCATGTTCATAATTCAAAACCCAAAACAACTAGGGTTAAGAAATAAATTAAAATGAATAATGATTAAAACTTTTTTAGTGAGAAATGGCAAAACATTATAATAGCGAATTATGAATTTGATTATTTGTTTTGATTGCTCTTTTTGCCGAAGGTTTTGAGCTGGAATTATTTTCAGAATAAATTTTTAAAATAATATTAATGAAAGGTATTAAAAAAGAAAACCGACCTTCCAAAATATGTGTGGTATGTAACAAGCCATTTACTTGGCGAAAAAAATGGGAAAAAAACTGGAAAGATGTAAAATATTGCAGTGAAAAATGCAGAAACAAAAAATAAAATGGCTACAGCAAAAAATAAAATAATGCGATTGATTTTAGGCGATCAACTAAATATCAATCATACGTGGTTTGCGACTGTCGACCCAAGTGTTACATACGTTTTAATGGAAATAAGAACAGAAACAGATTATGCACCTCATCATATCCAAAAGGTGCTGGGATTTTTTGCTGCGATGCAAAATTTTGCAATAGAATTACAAGAGAAAAATCATCAGGTAATTTATATTCATTTGAATGACGAAAATAATCTTCAACGTTTTGATGAGAACTGTAAAGCTCTAATTGATAAACACCGCTTCACAAAGTTTGAGTATCAACTGCCTGACGAACACAGAGTTGATTCTCATTTGAAAGCATTTGCCGAACAATTAAAAATTCCCTTTAGCGTTTACGATACCGAACATTTTTACAGCACACGCAACGAGTTGAAAGAATTGTTTGCTGATAAAAAAACATATTTGATGGAAACTTTTTATCGGTACATGCGTAAAAAACACAAGGTATTATTAGAAGATGAAAACAAACCCTTGCATGGAAAATGGAATTTTGACGAAGATAATAGACAAAAATTACCCAAGAATCATAAGCCTATAAGTCCATTTTTATTTTCGAATGATTTGACTATAATTGAAAATGAAATATTGCAATCCAAAATAAAAACAATTGGAACTGTTGACAGTAAAAATTTTATTTGGCCATTAAACAGAGCACAATCATTGATGCTGCTGGATTTTTTTATAGAAAATTGTTTGCCATTGTTTGGAACATTTCAAGATGCAATGGCTCCTAATGAGTGGTCTATTTATCATTCGAGATTATCTTTTTCTTTGAATACAAAATTAATTTCACCGCAAGAAGTTGTGAACAAAGCAATAGCAGCACATTTCAAAAGCCCTGCCAGCATTGAATTTCATCAATTGGAAGGTTTCGTAAGACAAATCATTGGCTGGCGTGAATACATGCGAGGAATTTATTGGTTGAAGATGCCCAAATATGCTACACTTAATTTTTTTGAGCATACTGAATTATTACCACAATGGTTTTGGACGGGTAAAACGAAAATGAATTGTTTGAAAAATGCTATTATACAATCACTCAATTTTGCTTACGCCCATCACATACAAAGATTGATGATTACCGGAAATTTTGCTTTGCTTGCAGGCGTTCATCCGGATGAAGTGGATGCATGGTATTTAGGAATCTATATTGATGCTATTGAATGGGTTGAAATTACTAACACAAGAGGCATGAGTCAGTTTGCAGACGGTGGTATTGTAGGAACAAAACCCTACGTTAGTTCTGCAGCTTATATCAATAAAATGAGTAGTTATTGTACAGGTTGTCATTACGACAAAACCAAAAAAACAGGAGAAAAATCTTGCCCGTTTAATAGCTTATACTGGAATTTTTATGATAAGCATGAAAGTAAATTGGCAAAAAATCCACGCATAGGCATGATGTATAATGTTTGGAATAAAATGAATCCTGATGCAAAAGCGGATTTGCTAATGCAGGCAGATTATTATTTAAAAAATATCAATGAATTATAAATGAAGCGATCTATAGTTTGGTTTAAAACAGATTTGCGATTGAATGATAATGAAGTATTGTTTCAGGCAATTGCACAAAGTGATGAAGTTATTCCTATTTATTGTTTTGATGATGCACATTTTAAAACTACCGAATTTGGGTTTAAAAAAACGGGTAATTTCAGAGCACAATTCTTAATTGAATCGTTAATTGACTTAGATAAAAATTTACGTGCCTTTGGTTCGGGATTGATTGTTGTAAAAGGAAATCCTGCAATTGAAATATGTAAACTGGCCCAACAGTTTAAGGTTGAAAAAGTTTTTGCAAAAACAGAGATTGCTTATGAAGAATTACTTACTCAAACTAAGGTAGAAAATCAATTAAAAAAATTCAATTGTCATCTTGAAACCTTTGCTTCAAGCACTTTATATCATCCTAATGATTTACCATTTTCTGTAAAAGATACTCCTAATATATTCACTGATTTCAGAAAAATTGTTGAAAGAGCATCTACCATCAGAGATATATTTCCTCAACCAACACAAATAAAATCTCCATCAATTGGCTCACTTAATTTACCAAGCTTACATGAATTAGGGTTAAATGATTGTGTATTCGATTGCCGTGCTGCTATTGAGTTTAAAGGTGGTGAAACCGAAGGAAACAAAAGGCTAAATTATTATCTTTCAGAAACACATGCTATAGCCTCTTACAAGGAAACAAGAAATGGAATGATAGGTGAAAATTATTCTTCTAAATTTTCTGCATGGCTTGCTTTGGGCTGTTTGTCACCGAAAATAATTTATCATGCAATAAAAAAATATGAAGCGCAATATTCTTCCAATGAATCAACTTACTGGTTGATATTTGAGTTGTTGTGGAGGGATTTTTTTGTATGGATGATGAGCAAATATCCCGTTGAATTTTTCAAAATCAATGGTATTAAAAAAACTGGATTTATTTTTAGTAAACATAATATAAATTTATTTGAACGATGGAAAAATGGAAAAACAGAAAGTGATTTTATCAATGCCAATATGCTGGAATTAAAGCTCACCGGATTTATGAGTAATAGAGGAAGACAAAATGTTGCGAGTTATTTGTGTCATGATTTAAAATTAGATTGGCGTTATGGTGCTGCTTATTTTGAAGAGCAACTAATAGATTATGATGTATCTAGCAATTGGTGTAATTGGGCTTATGTAGCAGGTGTTGGCAACAACCCCAGGGGTATCAGCATTTTCAATGTTGAGAAACAAGCCAATGATTATGATAAAAACAAATCATACAGAAATCTATGGTTATATAATTTGTAGTAATGTAAAGAATTTTATTTTTTTCTGCTACACAATTATCAATCATATAATATTGATGAGCAAATATTTTAAAATTCTTTCTCACCAATTTCGCTCATTGGTGTTTTAGTTTTCAGTGTTATCTTGTTTAGATTGATACTAAAATTTAACAACAGAACATTCGTTTCATAGATGTAATTGGTAGTTTTATAAAAATCATTTCCGGAAGTTGTAATCCTTTTCTGATTGGTGTTGATAAAACCCAAATTGTATTTTCACTTAGAGAATTTTTTTAACTGTAGAAGTTTGAACAAAAAAAACGAGAATCTTCACCCAATGCAGTTGGTTTATTGGAAGTGTAATTGATGGTTAATTGTGTACTCCAGTTTTTGCTTAAATTAAAAATTCAATCAAATGTATCATCAGAAATTCTATGAACTTGATATTATTTTAGGCTAATCATTTTCATTACTATTTTTTAATTATATCATGCTGATAACAATTAACAATTACATTTCATAGTTAGGTATATTTGATTTATTAACTCATCAACATTAATTAATTATGAAAAAAGCAATTCTTTTATCTTTTCTATTCTTTTTTATGATTAGTCAATATTGTAATGCACAAATAAAATTTGATTTTGGGTTAAAAGGAGGGATTAATCTTGCATCATTAGATAATGTGCGTTCATCTTTGCAAACTACTTACAGTAACAGAACAGGGTATCATTATGGTATTTATGCAAAAATTAAAATTTTAAAATTTGCAATTCAGCCTGAGGTAATTTTTTCGAGACAGGGCCAGAACTTTTCCATTCCTAACAGCAGCATACAAAACTTAAGCTCATCATTTGACTATATCAATATTCCCGTTATTGTTAAATTCTATGTAGCAGGTGGGCTTAATTTACAAGCAGGTCCACAATTAGGTTTTTTATCAAGCGCTAAAGGTGATTTAGTAAATACAGTGAATGGTAATATCCCTACAAATCCTACAATCACAAAATCAAATGACCTTTCTGCTTTTGTAAATTCATCTGATATTTCATTAACACTCGGTGCAGGATGGGATCTGCCTTTTGGATTAAATTTTTCAGCTCGTTACAATTTGGGATTATCAGATATTAATGAGAAATCTGGCATTGCTTTACCTGCAGTAGGAAGTACACTTGTTTCATCATTAGGAACTAACACTGCTAAAAATCAGGTTATCCAAATCTCTGTAGGATACAGGTTGTTTAAAATTGGCAGATAACTATTTTTAAATTAGCTATAATTCATTATCGATAAGGGTTTTAATCAATGCTTGATTTGCCATTTAATTTGTAGAACTATTTTAAATACATTACTTCAAAATAGTGATTGTACCGGATAAAGGAGTTGTGCCGTTATACATATTTATGATGTAATAATAGGTACCTACAGGTACTGGTTTTCCATTGTAAGTTCCATTCCATGCTTTTGGATAACCTTTATCAGACTTAAAAATTAAATGTCCACCTCGGTTGTAAACTTCTACTATTAGGTTAGGATAACCGCCGATTGCTTTAATTTCCCAGTCATCGTTTACTCCATCACTATTTGGCGAAAAAACATTAGGGATGATTATTTTCTCGTAAGTAAATATCATCACAGAATCAGAGGCGCTGCAACGAGTGGTATTGTGTACAGCTGTAATCTTGTATTTGATGTTCGCATCAGGAGAAGCAATAGGGTTTAAAATATTATTAGCAGATAAATAAGTATTGGGCAACCATGAGAATGTATAATCTGCTGGGTTATTAATTGTAGCATTTAATTGCACAGGAGAACTTGCTAATACATATTTATCAGCACCTGCATTGATAATTGGAATTGAAAGTGTATCAACTTTTATAGTTTTAGATTTTGTGCACCCATTTAAGTTTGTAGTAACAATAAAATTCGACTGTTGACTTATACTTGCAGTTGGATTGTAAATGGTTGAATCTGAAAGTAAGCCATTTGATGACCATCTGATACTCGCACCAGCATTGCTTGTTGCAAGTAAATTAATAGTTGAACCAATGCAAACTGCTGTATCTCCTGGGCTTGTGTTAAGTACTAAATTGCTGTCTAGACCTATTGTGATTGGCTTTGAGATTATTTGTACAGGTGAAATACTTGGGCCTACAAAAGAAATATCATCTAAACCAAAATCATTGCCATTTTGAATTGTTAGTCTATCATAAATTGCAATTTGAGCTGTTGTGTTTGATCCTGAATTCCATGTGTAGGTGTATTGTACCCAACTGCAAGTTGTTGAAGGGGCTGTTGCAGAACCTATTATTGTACCATTGATAGTTACATCAATTAATGCAAGATTTGGTGTAGCTATTGTTTGTAACCAATAACTGAATGTGTATATCTGATTTGGTAATACATTAATCGTTTGTTCCCATACTTTATCATTTCCTGAATTTGAGGTGGAACCGTCAACAATCATCATATTACCAATAGGAGGAGAAGTGTGGTCGGTGCATGCAGGGAAAAATTGAAACCAATTATTAGCAGCAGTATTGATTCCATAGGCTTTTTGAACGCCACTAACACCGGCGTTTGTTAAGAACTGATAATCTGATGTAAAACCAGTATTGCCTAATGTAAAACTGCCATTTGTAACCAAATCAGAGGAAGCTGTTGTTCCTCCTGCATCTTTAACAAATAAATTTTTTATACCGGAAGTTAATCCCGAGAAGTTATTGTTATTTTGAAATACTACACCATCCAAGCTATACTGATAGGGAGGTGTTCCTCCAGATGCTGTAATAACTATCGAGCCATTAGTAGGATTGGTACAAGAGGCATTTGTAACTAATTCAGTACTACTAAGAGTTTGTGCTTTTGATTTATTGGTATACAAGACTAA
>CANGTN010000073.1 GCA_947456805.1 Chitinophagaceae bacterium
AAGGATGACCATTGTAAATACGCTGTGCTATTTTTCTTTTGAGAATTACTTTTTTCATAAGACTTCAAAGATAACTGATGCAATTGCTTGCAACGAAACTAAAAAGTAGAAGCAAAAAAAACTCCAATATTGCCATTGGAGTTTTTTTATACGAAGTACATTATTAATAAGGCAAAATAACTGTGCGCTGAATTCCGGCCAAACCTGTCCAAACTAATTTAAAATAATAATTTCCTACAGGACAACTTGTTGCTACGCCATTTGCATCTAAGCCAAATGTTACACCAATTGTTGCAGCAAGTCTGTAATGTGTTACCTGACCTGCAGTTAATCTGAAATTACAATCCTGACGCACAATCATTGGTTGATTGATAGAAGTGATAAAAGTTTTGCCAAATCTATTTAGTCCCCACTCACTTACATTATTTACACCATCAACAGTGCCTGTACCGGTTGTTGTAATTACTATACCATTGTTATAAGTAAATACTCTTTTCTTAGCAATTTGCCAGGTGCGTTGTGAGCCGTCATCGAAAGTCACAACCATACCTGAACTAGCGATATTGTGAGTAATAGGGCCAACAGTTGCCAAAAATCTAATCAATCCACCGGTTACATTGGTAATCGTTTTTACTCCATTAACAGTGATGCTTTTATTGTCACTTACTCTTGTGATTTTTAAATTTTGATACGTTACTGTAAGCACTGCTCCCACATCTTTCCAGCGTGTTGTACCAGGTAATGTAAGTGTAACAACACCTGTACGTGTACGATTACCCAAACAATTCATGCCATTGTAAGTGATAGTAATTTTGCGTGGGTTACTTGTTGAATCTACTAATACTGTTGCATCGCAGGGCAATGCCAATGTGGAAGATGTTCTGCCATTAAATGCAGTGTAGTTATCAACCACAGTATTTAAATCATTTGCAACTGCATCGGTTTCATTGTTAAATCTAGACTGATCATCTGAGTGGGTAGCAAGCTCCGTAGTAAAGTCAACATCATTGGTGTTTTTTTTACAACCCAAAAATGTCATTGATGCCAATAGTACACTTGCAATCAGGATGTTAATTTTTTTTATCATAGTAAATTTTAAATCATTATAAAAATACAACAGATTGACTAGATGTAATTTTTAAAGTTTAATATTTTATCAAAAATTTTTAAACAAGCGGTAAATAACAAATATCCTTGGGTTGAATGCTTAAAAAAACACGTTCTCCTACTTCAAATTGTGAGCTTTTTGTTCTAACCTTTACAACTTGTTGATTTACCTGAACATGAATGATATCAAAGCTTCCGTAATAATCCATTTTAATAATTTTATCTTCTTGTGTGATATTAGTGGCAGCAGAAATTTGAATGTTTTCAGGACGAATCAACAATTGTTTGTTTTGTACTTCCTGTAAAGAAATTCCCATTAATCCCTTTGTATTTGATACTTTGAGTAAATTAAATTCACCAAATAATTCTGCAGTATATACATCAATTGGATTATTGTAAATGT
The DNA here is from genome assembly GCA_947456805.1 of Chitinophagaceae bacterium. Lineage (GTDB taxonomy): Bacteria > Bacteroidota > Bacteroidia > Chitinophagales > Chitinophagaceae > UBA1930. The sequence goes on from CANGTN010000073.1 coordinate 1,511, forward strand.
GCTTAGGAGAATTTTGTTGGTGTATCATTCCATCTTTCATTACAATGATCCAGTCTGCCCAACTTAATACATCATGCATATCATGAGAAACCATGATGCAGGTAATTTGTAATTGCGATGTTATATCTATAATCACTTGTTGCATCATTCTTTTGTGCAAGCTGTCTAAGTTTGAAAAAGGCTCATCCAACAATAATAATTTAGGTGCAGTAACCAATAATTTTGCCAATGCAATTCGTTGCCGCTCTCCACCGGAAAGCTCGTTGGTTCTGCGTTTCAGCAGATGTTCAACTTTACAAACTGCATAAATTTTTTCAGCTGCTTCATCAGGCATTACATTTACCATCGACATTAATTCATGCACCCAATAATTATTTCTCAACTCAAAATGCTGGCTTAAATAAGCAATACCTTTATTCCCAGGCAGCAATTTTTCATCAGGTCCAATGACCTTTTCCCCTTCAAAAAATATGTTTCCTGAGTTTGGTTGTATTAAGCCTGCAATCATTTTCAGAACAGTCGTTTTACCCGATCCTGTACTTCCCGAAATCGCAATTTTTTGCAGCCGTTGTTGTGTAAAGCTGATGTCGTTTACAACGAGATTTTCCTTCTCTATTCTTGATAAATTATCTACAGTTAAAAATGACATGTGGTGAAAATAGGCAATTGATGCAGGATGTTTATATTAAAAATTCGGAATCATCTTTTGCAATATAAAAATGATGAACCGAGTATTACAACAATGTTCATCGTTCTCGGCGTCGCACCCTTCAGGGCTTTGTACTTTATTCAGCAATTATGCTGTTGCCACTTTCAAATTTGAAATACACAAACGAAGACTTTCTTCCCAGTTTGTAATGTCAACCGCAAAATTTTGTTGAATCAAGCTTGTGTCCATTACAGAATAAAACGGTCGTTTTGCTGGTGTTGGATATTCGGCAGATGCAATCGGATGAACCTCACAACTCAATCCTGCTAATGCTTTGATGGCATCAGCAAATTCATACCATGAAATAACACCGCTGTTGCTATAATGATACACACCATAATTTGATTGGCCATTTTGCAATCTTGTAATTACTTTTAAGATTGCTTTTGCTAAATCAGGTGCGTACGTTGGACTTCCAATTTGGTCGCATACAACATTTAAAGAAGTCCGGTCTTTCATTAAACGAAGCATTGTTTTTACAAAATTATTTCCGTGCTCACAATACACCCAAGATGTTCTGATGACAATCGTTTTAGGATTATTTTCCAAAGCTAATTTTTCTCCCAACCATTTAGAATAACCATAATAATTTAACGGGGCAGTTGCTTGTATTGTAGTATAAGGTGCTGTTCCATTACCATCAAAAACATAATCAGTAGAAATAGTAATTAAAGTAGCATTGATTGCCGCACATTGTTTGGCAATTTCACCCACACTTGTTGCATTAATTGTTAATGCAAGTTCTTGTTCCGATTCAGCTTTATCAACAGCAGTATAAGCCGCACAATTAATAAAATATTGTGGCTGATAGTTTTTAAAAAAATCAGAAATAGCAGCAGGACTTCTTAAATCTAGTAGGTTTCTATCAGCAAATAAAAAATCAAATTCCAAATTATTATTTGCAATGTTTTGAATACTCCAACCCAATTGTCCATTGACACCCGTTACAACAATTAATGGTTTTTTCATACTTAAATTATATTTCTAAAAAAGGTTGCCTTTACAAAAGACAACCTTAAATTCATTGTTTAACCAAAAAGAGCATTTATTTTCTGCTTACAAATTCCTTCGGCTGTTTATTTAATTCTTCGATTGGTAATGACTTAAAGTATTCGTAAGTAATTCTCAATCCTTCTTCCCTACCAATTGTTGGTTCCCAACCCAATATTTCTCTTGCCTTGGTTATATCTGGTTTACGTTGTTTTGGATCGTCGGTTGGTAAAGGTTTATAGGTAATTTTTACGCTTGAGCCAGTAAGCTTTAAAACTTCTTCAGCAAAATCTTTCAAAGAAATTTCATTAGGATTTCCAATGTTTACAGGCATATGATAATCGCTTAACAACAATCTGTAAATACCTTCTACCAAATCATCCACATAACAAAAACTTCTTGTTTGGCTACCATCTCCAAACACAGTTAAATCTTCTCCGCGTAGTGCCTGACCAATGAATGCAGGTAATGCTCTTCCATCATTCAGTCGCATACGCGGACCATAAGTATTGAAAATACGAATGATTCTTGTTTCAACATTATGGAATGTATGATAAGCCATTGTAATTGCCTCCTGAAAACGTTTTGCTTCGTCGTATACACCACGTGGACCAACAGGATTTACATTACCCCAATATTCTTCTGTTTGAGGATGCACCAAAGGATCGCCATAAATTTCACTTGTACTTGCAACCAAAATTCTTGCTCCTTTATCTTTTGCCAAACCCAAACAATTATGTGTACCATGTGCACCAACTTTCAAAGTTTGTATTGGAATTTTTAAATAATCAATCGGGCTTGCAGGTGAAGCAAAATGCAAAATGTAATCTAAATTTCCCGGGATATGAATGAATTTTGTAACATCATGATGATAGTATTCAAAATTTTCAAGTTGAAATAAATGTTCAATATTTTTTAAATCACCGGTAATTAAATTATCCATTGCAATTACATGATAATCTTCTCTGATAAACCTATCACATAAATGCGAACCTAAAAAGCCGGCAGCACCTGTAATTAATATTTTTTTTCTTGCCATGATACCTTTTTTGAAGTTTTTCAAAATTACTTATTATGGTCTTCCCACACTTTCGTAGTGGTAACCTTTTTCTCTGATTTCTTTTACTTCAAATAAATTTCTGCCATCGAAAATTGCTTTGTTTTTTAATGCAGCATCAATTCTTTCAAAATCAGGTGTTCTAAATTCACTCCATTCAGTTGCAATTACCAATGCATCCGCATTTTTTAAAGCATCATATTGGCTGTCTACATACTTAATTACATCCCCAATTTGCATTTTTACATTTGGCATTCCTTCCGGGTCAAATGCAGTAACGGTAGCGCCTGCAGCCGTTAGGGCTTCTATCAAATATAAAGCCGGAGCTTCTCGAATATCATCTGTATTTGGTTTAAATGCAAGACCCCACAATGCAAAATGTTTGCCAGCTAAATCATTATTAAAATAGGCTTTAATTTTTGGCATTAAATGCAATTTCTGCGCTTCATTTACATCTTCAACAGCTTTTAAAATCTGAAAATTATAATTTACATCTTCAGAAGATTTAATCAAGGCTTGCACATCTTTAGGAAAACAACTTCCTCCATAGCCAATACCAGGAAATAAAAATCTTTTTCCAATTCTTTCATCGCTGCCAATACCTCTGCGAACCATATCAACATCAGCACCCAAACGCTCACACAATTGGGCAATTTCATTCATGAAAGAAATCTTTGTTGCTAGAAATGAATTAGCAGCGTATTTGGTAAGCTCAGCACTTTTTTCATCCATGAAAATAATTGGATTTCCCTGACGAACAAAAGGTGCATATAAATCGGACATTACCTTTTTTGCACGTTCAGAAGATGAACCAATAACAACTCTGTCCGGTTTCATAAAATCATCAACAGCAACGCCTTCACGTAAAAACTCAGGATTGCTAACTACATCAAAATCTACTTTACAATTAGCTGCAATTGCTTTTTTAACTTTCTCTGCTGTTCCCACAGGTACTGTACTTTTATCAACGATTACTTTATAGTCTGTTAGAATATTTCCTAAGTCTTTTGCAACGCCCAATACATATTTTAAATCAGCACTTCCATCTTCTCCAGGAGGTGTTGGCAAAGCAAGAAAAACAATCGCAGCATCTTTGATACCTTCTTCTAAATTCGTCGTAAATTTTAAACGGCCTTCACGCAAATTTCTTAAAAATATTTTTTCAAGACCCGGCTCATAAATAGTAATTTCTCCACTGCTTAATTTAGTTACTTTGTTAATATCAATATCAATACAGGTAACTGTATTACCTGTTTCAGCAAAACATGTACCTGAAACCAAACCAACATATCCCGTACCTACAACCGCAATTTTCATAACTGATAATTTTTTATTTCTATTGATTGATATAATCTAAAACATGTGTAGTAATAAAATCCAATTGCTCGTCATTTAATTCTGTATGCATAGGCAAACTGATTACTCTTTCTGTCAGCCAATCTGTAATTGGTAAATCGTAAGGTTTAACACTAAAAAATTCAAACGCCTTTTGTTTATGACCGGGAACAGGGTAATAAATCATAGATGGAATTTTATGTGCAGCAAGGTAATTCACCAATCCATCTCTGTCAACTCCTTCTAATAAAAGTGTGTATTGATGATACACATGGTTACAATAATTTGCAACAAAAGGTGTTGTAATTTTCGAGTGATTTGCAAAAGCCTTATTGTAAAAATCAGCTGCTGTTCTTCTTGCAACGATGTAATGATCTAGCTCATTTAGTTTAATATTTAGTATCGCTGCTTGGATAGAATCTAATCTGGAATTACAACCCACAATATCATGATAATACCTTTTCTCCTGACCATGATTGGCAATCATTTTTATTTTATGTGCCAATGCTTCATCATTGGTAAAAATAGCACCCCCATCTCCGTAAGCTCCCAGATTTTTACTTGGATAAAATGAGGTACAACCAATATGCCCTATTGTTCCTGTTTTCTTTACAGTTCCATCACTAAATGTATAATCACATCCAATACCTTGTGCATTATCTTCAATTACAAACAAATTATATTCTTTCGCAATTTGCATGATCTCTTCCATAGGTGCGGCATGGCCATACAAATGAACAGGAACAATAGCTTTTGTTTTTGAAGTGATTGCTTTTCTTACAGACTCAGGATCTATACAAAATGTTTTTGGATTTACCTCTACAAAAACAGGTGTTAGTTGCAACAAAGCAACAACTTCAGTTGTAGCTATATAAGTAAACGAAGGTGTAATCACTTCATCACCGGGCTTCAACCCTAAAGCCATCATAGCAATTTGTAAAGCATCGGTTCCATTAGCACATGGAATTGTATAACCGGACTGATGGTAATTATTTAAAGCGACAGTAAAATCTTGTACTGCTTTGCCATTGATATATGCCGCACTTTCTAAAACATCGTTAATTGCACTATCAATTGCAGTTTTGATTTTCAGATACTGAGTTTTAGTATCCACCATTTGAATGGGTATCATGTATCTTATTTTGAGTGTGCGAAATTAAGGTAATATCATAGTTAATTGACCTAGAAAAATTATATTTTTACTCATATTTATTATACGTTTGTATTTAAACAACATCCAATAATTGAAGCTACTATACAACATCTTCCTCTTTTTTTATCCTTTGGCTGTCAGAGTTTTAAGTATTACAAATTCAAAAGCAAAACTGTGGACAGAAGGCAGAAAAGATATTTTCAATCAATTATCAATTGCTTTTGAACAAAATAAAAGTGAGGTGATTTGGGCTCATTGTGCTTCTTTAGGTGAATTTGAACAAGGTAGACCTGTATTGGAACAATTAAAAAAGCAATATCCCAACGCAAAAATTTTAATTACATTTTTTTCTCCTTCGGGCTATGAAGTGAGAAAAAATTACAATGGTGCAAATTGGGTTTTTTATTTACCCATAGATGGCAAAAAAAATGCAAACCAATTTTTAGATATTGTAAAACCATCTCTTGTTTTATTTATAAAATATGAATTCTGGTATTATTATTTGAATGCTTTAAAACATCGTGACATACCGTCATTATTGATTTCCGGTAATTTCAGAACCAATCAACTTTTCTTTAAATGGTATGGATCATTTTACAGAAAAATGTTGGGTCTTTTTAGTCATTTATTTGTGCAAAATGAAGAAGGCAAATTGTTATTGGCTAGTATTGGCATTACTGAAAACGTAACTGTAAATGGTGATACAAGATTTGACCGTGTTATTGAAATCGCAGAACAATTTTCACCGGTTGAAGCCGTTGAAAAATTTATTCAAAAAAATAAAGTAATTGTTGCGGGTAGCACCTGGACTGAAGACGACGAAGAAATAAATCATTATGCCAATACAAATCAGGAAATAAAATTCATTATTGCTCCACATGTAATTGACAATGACAGATTGCAGGAATGTTTGAGGTTATATAAAAAATCAATTCTGTTAAGTAAATGGTTACAGAAAAAAGATATTTCTGATAAGCAATACAACGTATTAATTATTGACAATATTGGTATGCTGAGTAAATTGTATCATTACGCAACGGTTTGTTTTGTTGGAGGAGGATTTGATGGAGACGGTGTACACAATGTATTAGAACCAGCAGTTTTTGGAAAACCCGTAATTCATGGGCCGATCTATGATAAATTTAAAGAAGCAGTTGATTTAATTAAACTAGGTGGTGCAAATAGCGTGGGTAATGCTTTGGAATTAGAAAAGCAATTTGATTGTTTAATACAAGATGAAAGCCTTTGTTCATCAATTGGAAATAAAGCACAAGCTTATGTTTACGCAAATCAAGGAGCAACAAATTTTGTAACTGATTATATTCAACTGAATCGTCTTTTAACCAATTGAATAAAAGCTTGAACATTTTCTGCATTTTCATTCCATCCAATTTTCACAATTAATTCTCTTTGTATCCAGTATTCTGCCTCTGCATAAATACTAAATCCATTAATAGTTTTAATGCTACGCTCATACATATCTTCATCACCTCTGAATAATTCATTAATAAAAAGATACCTGTCGTTTATACCAATTGCTTTCTTTAAATCTTTCACTGGAGATGCTTGCAAGAAAGATGCGACTTCTGTTTTATTTTCTTTAAGAATATCATTCAGATCATGATTCTCCGTCAATAATTTTTCATTAATTTCAATCACTTCCTTCGCTTCTTGTATATCCTGATGCGCAAGCGTAGGAACTGTAGTAACAGGATCAAACAACCAACCTAATTTTTCCTCTTTTTTTACAGCAATTTTTTCGGGAGCTACCACTTCTGTAACAACTGGCAATTCAATTTTTTGTTCACTTTTAGCAATTATTGCAGAAGGCATTGTTATTGAAACCTTGCCGGTATTTTGACTTATCTGAGTGTCTTGTAATTCTACCAATAGTAGTTGAACAGTGCCCAAAAGACTGGCAGTATTTTGCTGTTCATCAAATTGTTTCTTTAATTTGTCAATAAGTGTACCAACTCTTTCCATTGGAAATTATACATTTGGGGAGTTATAAAATTCAAGGGCATGAAGTTAATAACCTTTTTCAATAAAAATGTAAGTTTATAAAATGTTTATAGAACCAAATATTTCAGGCGAAAGAAGAGGATGGATTGAAGTAGTATGTGGCAGTATGTTTAGTGGCAAAACTGAAGAACTGATTCGCAGACTGAAAAGAGCAAAAATTGCTAATTTAAAAGTAGAAATTTTCAAACCAGGAATTGATGT
>CANGTN010000074.1 GCA_947456805.1 Chitinophagaceae bacterium
AATCTCTATTAAAAAATATTTAATTTTCTAGTACCATAAGAAAATGAATATCAAAAAATAATTTATTAAACTCTCTTAAAAAAGCAACTGAAAATAGCTATGTTTATTTTTTAAACCTTATCGTAAAAAGAAAAAATTCAGGCTCTATGTTAACTAGCTTTTTCAGTGATCAATTTCGAAAGGTTGAATTTATAGAAAAATGTTAATAATGCAAAACAATTCAAAGACTTATCAACAATCCGGAGGTATGATGAATTAAATTTTTAAGCCTAAAAAATTGATTAAAATAGCTAGATTTGGAGCTCTTATGTGAATAATCTCAAATAAAATATGTCAAAAAAAAATTAGAATTATATCAATATAATTGACCATAGAAAATATTAAAATCCCATTTTAAATGTACTAAATGAACAATAAAAAAGCAATAATCATAGGACCTGCATATCCATTACGAGGCGGATTGGCTTCTTTTAATGAAAGGCTTGCTAAACAATTTCAATATCAAGGTTTTAATTCTTCCCTTTTTACATTTTCATTACAGTATCCCGCTTTTTTATTTCCAGGTACAACACAATATTCTACAGAACCAGAACCTGAAAATTTAGATATTCAAGTTTGTATCAATTCAGTTAATCCATTCAATTGGATTAAAATTGGTTTGCGTTTAAAAAAATTAAAACCAGATATCATTGTAGTTAGATATTGGTTGCCATTTATGGGTTATTGCTTGGGTACTATTTTACGGATTGTGAAGCAAAACAAACACACCAAAATTATTTGTATTGCAGACAATATTATTCCGCATGAAAAGAGATTCGGAGATGCGCAATTTACCAAATATTTTGTTCAACCGATTGATGCTTTTATCACCATGAGTGAAAAAGTAATGACCGATTTAAAAAAATTCAGCAGCAAACCTGCCAAACAAATTGTACATCCTTTGTATGATAATTTTGGAGAAGCAATTCCAAAAGAAACTGCTAAAAAATATTTGCATATTCCTGAACAAGAAAAAATCATATTATTCTTTGGTTTTATACGAAAATATAAAGGACTTGATCTATTGCTTGAAGCAATGCAATTAATTCGCAATAAATCAGCAACAATCAGTAATATCAAGTTGCTTGTTGCAGGTGAATTTTATGAAGATAGAAAATTATACGATGATTTAATTCAACAACTTGGCATTATAGACTCATTAATTTTAAGAACAGATTTTATAGCCGATAGTGAAGTAAAATATTATTTAAGTGCTGCCGATTTTGTAATACAACCTTATCGCAATGCAACACAAAGTGGCGTAACTCCCCTAGCCTATCATTTTAATAAACCGATGTTGGTTACCAATGTTGGCGGATTGCCTGATTTAGTTCCCGACTATAAAGTAGGACTTGTAGCAGAACCAACAGCAGCTAGCATTGCAGGCAAACTTGAAGAGTTATATTCATTGGGAGAAGATTATTTTTTACCCAATTTATTATCAGAAAAAAAGAAATACAGTTGGGAAATACTTGTAAATACTATTCAAGATTTAGGAAATCAATCTTAATTTTTAACCGATATTAAAATTAAGTTTACCTCCCATTATACAAAGCAATAAAACGGCATTTGCAGTTTTATTGCTATCGCATATTATAAGTTATATACTTACAGAAACACAATCTGATTTTATGGCTTTAGAAAATGAATTATATTTTATTCAAAACTATATAGACCTCCAATCTGTGAGGCTTGCAGACAAATTATCGATTAATTTTAAAATGAATGGGTATACTCATGACAAATATATTGTACCATTACTTTTTATACCATTTGTTGAAAATACTTTTAAATAATATAAAATTACTAGAGAAAACCGAAATAAAAATTCATTTAGCAGTTGAAAAAAATAATGTAAAATTTTCGACAACCAATACCATTGTACATCATGAGAATAGGATAGATAAAACTAATGGTTTTGGAATAAAAAATGTAAAAAGAAGAACACTATTATACCCTGATAAATACGATTTAAAAATGAAACAGTAGAAAATTATTTTGTAGCAAACTTAGAAATCGATTTATCATGAGATTAACCTATGTTGCTTTAGATGATTTAACTTTAGCACTTCAAATTATTGCACAATATTGTGGCATGAGTTATACAGATGTTTATGAAAAATTGTTAGAACTAAACAAACATTAATTACACAATAATTTGCTGAATATTATTATGCTGATAGATGGCTGCCGGATTGCAGTGAAAAGCTTTTTTGGAGGTAGTGTAACGTAGTGAAACAACGAACAAAAAACTTGCGACGAAAAGCCGGAACTACTGCCGCAATTTATATTGCAGCTGATAGCTACCAATAATACAAATTGAACTTGACTTACATAAATCGTATCTTGCAGAACTAAATTATTGCCCTATGGAATTTCTACAACAATTGAAATTAGATACTTTTAATGCAGGTGTATCAACAGGAACAAAATGGATATCGAGTACAGGTAAAAACATTTCAAGTTACTCCCCTGTTGATGGCAAACTGATTGGAAGTGTAACTTCCACTGATAATACAGCGTATGAAAATGTTATCAACACAGCACACACTGCATTTTTAGAATGGCGCAAATGGCCCGCACCTAAGCGTGGCGAAGTGGTAAGACAATTGGGTGATGCTTTGAGAGCAAATAAAGATGCATTGGGAAAATTAGTGAGTTATGAAATGGGAAAAAGCCTACAGGAAGGCTATGGCGAAGTGCAGGAGATGATTGACATTTGTGAATTTGCAGTTGGATTATCGAGACAGTTATACGGACTTACGATGCATAGTGAAAGACCAAATCACAGAATGTACGAACAATGGCATCCGATGGGCATTACAGGAATTATATCTGCATTTAATTTTCCGGTGGCAGTGTGGAGCTGGAATGCAGCATTGGCATGGGTTTGCGGCAATGTATGTGTATGGAAGCCAAGTGAAAAAACACCTTTGTGTGGCATTGCTTTACAAAAAATAGTTGCCGAAGTTTTTACCAAAAACAATGTCCCTGAAGGTGTGAATTGTTTGATACAAGGTGGTAAAGAAGTGGGCGAATGGATGAGTAATGATACAAGAATTCCTTTGATAAGTGCAACAGGTAGTACAAAAATGGGAAAGGCTTTAAATGCAGTGGTAGCAGCACGTTTGGGAAAAACGATTTTAGAATTGGGTGGTAATAATGCAGTAATTATAACCAAGGATGCAGCACTGGAAATGAGTTTGATTGGCTGTGTTTTTGGAGCTGTAGGAACAGCCGGCCAACGTTGTACTACCACAAGAAGATTGATTATTCATGAAAGTGTGTATGACCAATTCAAACAAAAATTAGTGGTAGCATACGCCCAATTAAAAATTGGAAATCCTTTAGACAGCAACAACCATGTGGGTCCGTTAATTGATACACATGCTGTTGAACAATACTTACAATCTATTGAAGCTTGCAAACAACAAGGTGGACATTTTATTGTAGAGGGTGGTGTATTAACCGGTGAAGGATATGAAAGTGGTTGTTATGTAAAACCTTGTATTGCAGAAGCAAACAATTCATTGGCTATTGTGCAACATGAAACCTTTGCTCCTATTTTATATATTATGAAATACAGTACCATTGAAGAAGCAATTGCTTTGCAAAATGGAGTACCACAAGGCTTATCATCAGCAATCATGACCATGAATTTAAGAGAGGCCGAATTATTTCTTTCGGCAAATGGAAGTGACTGCGGAATCGCCAACGTAAATATTGGAACAAGTGGCGCTGAAATTGGCGGAGCCTTTGGTGGTGAAAAAGAAACAGGCGGTGGCAGAGAAAGTGGCAGCGATGCATGGAAAGCATATATGCGCAGACAAACAAATACCATTAACTATGGTACGAATTTACCTTTGGCACAAGGAATACAATTTAATTTTTAAATAGAAAAAATAGGCACAAGTGATTTGTTAATTTGAAAATAAAAAGTAGATTTGGCATATTTAAATTGTAACGTATGTTCGAAATCTGCTACTATTCAACCGCAGCAAATGATTTAGAGGAATATGATGTTGATGCCATACTGGAAAAAGCTCGTTCAAACAATTCAAAATATCAAATTACAGGATGTTTGCTTTTTCATAATAATGAATTTGTGCAAATTATTGAAGGAAAAGAAATGGCGGTAAAAACGCTTTTCTCCAAAATAGAAAATGACCCAAGACATCGTTATATACAAAAATTGTATGAGGGAAGAATCACCGAGCGACTGTTTTCAGACTGGGACATGGCTTTTTACAAGTTCAATCAAAAAGAACCAAAAAATTATGGCAAGTCAATTTTCATTGATAATTTCTTGACTTTTTCTGAATTAAAAGCAAACAGCACAATAGCTTCAAAATTATTTTGGATGAAAGCAAAAGAAATTTTAGTCAGGATTTAATCCTTAAAAATATTTAAATCCGGCTACTCCAAAAAAAATGAGTTTCAGAATTGAAACTCATTTTTTTATACCTTTCGTTATTAATGTTACATCTTACCGTGTAAGGCATCGTATTCTTTGTATTTTTTATCGTATGCATCGTATGCTTTTAAGTCTTTCCCTTTTACTTTCTGACTTTTAAACTGGTATAGATTCGCCAACCAATCAACAGATTTATTCAAACAGTTATGCGTTGTTCTGTCCTTTGTTGTTTGGGCGTTTAAAGAGGTAAAAGATTTTTCTAACCAATTAATAGATAAATCAACCGCTTCTAAAATTTGCTTGTCAATTTCCTGATTAACTTTTTTTACAGCATCAACATCTGCTTTGTATTTGGCATCTGCCGCCAATTTTTTCTTAGGATCTTTTTCTACAGGTTTATTGCTATTTAAATCTTGTAGTATTCTAATGTTTGCACGATATCTGTCATCAAGCACACTATATTCATTATAATAGATAACTCCTACATTAAATGCAGCTAATCCTAATGTATTGTCTTTTTCAAAAGCTTTTATGTAAGCAGCAGCAGATTTTTTTTCGTAATGGGCTTTCTTTGAACTGTCTAAAGCTGCTTTTTCTTCTTTTGTTAATTCTGAGAACATTTGGCCAAACAATAAATATTTTCTTGCTGATAGCGTTCCTGTTGCATCTTGTTTATCATATTGCTCTTCTTTTTGTTGCATGTTGTATGCTTTATTTAAGAAGTCAAATTCATAATCATCCCATTCACCTTTTGGATATACTTCTTTACTGATTTCAAGATATTTATTAAAATTTTCAGCATCTTTTTTATTGGCATAATGAACTAATGTGTATGTATAAACATCTTTATAATCCTCTCCATTTACACGAATATTAATTAGCTTGTTATAATATTTGACAGCGTCTTCTTCTCTCTTTGCATTTTGAGCTGCATAGCCTGTATACACCACACTAAGTGTATCTAGTGTAGCTCCTGTTTTTCTTAAATCTTTTTTGGCAATAATATCACCCATATAAGCTGCTGCTTCAAAATAATGGTAAGATGAATCCCATTGTTTGGCATCAAAAAACTTTCTTCCCTGATTAAATCCTGTTACATAAATCAAATCAAGTGGTCTCCAGCTTGCTGCTTCGCCTAATTGCTTATAGCTTGGTTCAAGTGCTTCATATTTTTTAAATGATTCAAAAGCTATATTACCAGCATCAGGATAGGTGCTTTGTAAAGATTCCGTAAAATATATTTCAGCATATACTCTTGATTTCCATAACCATCCTTCTGCCTTACTTTGGTTTTTGGGATCTGCCATAATTTTGTCAATCTCGGCTTTTGCTTTAGGCAAATTGCCAGGATAATTCAAAATCATACTCATAAATAGCTTGTCCTGTGCTTTCGAAAAAGTAAACATTCCTACAAGCGTTAACATCATTACAAAATGTTTCATGTGTTTGTTTTGTTTTTAAGTTTTAGTTTAAAGTTTTAAAGAAACTCAATAATTGAATTTTTAATTAATCATTAGTTTCTTCAGTTGATGCAGGATTTTCGTTTTGCAGTTTACTTTCAGTTGTATTATCTGCATCATCAGTTGGTGCAGCATTTTCATCAACAATTGTTGTATCTGTTACTTCTTCAACTGGTTCTTCTTCAATTTTACTGATTGCTGCAATTGCATCATCCGAATCCAAACGAATTAATGTAACACCTTGTGTATTTCTACCGGCAGTTTTAATGTTTGCAATTGGTGTACGTAAAGTAATACCCGACTGACAAGTGATGATTAAATCTTCTTTTTCAGTAACATCAAGTATTGCAACCAATTTTCCTGTTTTTTCTGTTACATTAATTGTTTTAACACCTTTTCCGCCACGATTGGTAATTCTATATACATCAACGCCATCTTCATCTACCAATCTTGAACGTTTGCCAAAACCTTTTTCACTTACTACCAAAATAGTTTTTGATTTGTCTTCTCTGCTGATACAAATCATTCCAACTACTTCATCAGTTTGGTCATCTACTTCAATTCCGGCAACACCTATAGCACCTCTACCTGTAGGACGAACTTTTTCTTCAGGAAAACGAATAGCTCTGCCACTTTTTACAGCCATCATAATTTCGCAGTTGCCATCGGTCATTCTTGCTTCAATTAATTCATCTCCTTCATTAATTGTAATTGCATTTACACCTGTTGCACGGGGGCGGCTGAAGTCTTCTAAATCTGTTTTCTTGATGATTCCTTTTTTAGTACACAATACAATGTATCTGCCTTGTAAGGTTTCTTTTTTATCTAAGTCTTTCGCATCAATAATCGCTTTAACCTTATCATCAGGAGGTATTTGAATCAGGTTTTGAATTGCCCTTCCTTTACTTTGTTTTTCACCTTCCGGTATTTCATACACTTTCAACCAATAACATCTTCCCTTTTCAGTAAAGAATAACATGGTATCATGTGTACTTGCAACAAACAAATGTTCTACATAATCTTCTTCTCTTGTTTTAGCACCAATTGCACCTCTGCCACCTCTGCGTTGTTGTCTGTAATCTGTACCTGTTGTACGTTTTACATAACCCAAATGAGATATTGTAATTACTACGTCTTCTTCTTTAATAAAATCCAACATATTTACCTCATCAGCTAAATATTGAATTTCACTTTTACGTGGCTCACCAAACTTTGCTTTTACTTCTTCTAATTCTGTTTTGATTAAATCAAATCTTAACTCCTCACTTGCCAATAATTCTTTCAAGCGTGCAATTGTTGTCATTAGTTCATTAAACTCTTCAATAATCTTCTCACGCTCCATGCCGGTAAGGCGTTGCAAACGTAATTCCATAATTGCCTGAGCTTGTTTTTCAGAAAGCCCCACTCCTTGCTGGTAGTGCTTTTCAAACAATTCATTGAATAGTGTACTTGGTAAATGCCAATTATCAGTAATACTTTTTTCAATTAAACCTGTTTTAGCTTCATCAGGTGTTGCACTATTACGTATAATAGAAATTGCAGCATCCAAATGATCTTTATCTGCAATTACTTTCAAGTAACCTTCCAATAAATGTGCACGTTCTTCAGCTTTCTTTAATTCAAATTTTGCTCTTCTGATTACAACATCCATTCTGAATTCGATGAACTCTGCAATCAAATCTTTCACATTAAAAATCCTTGGTCTTCCTTTACTGATAGCAACATTGTTGATCCCAAAACTTGTTTGCAATTCAGTGTATTTGTACAGTTGATTAATGATAACATTTGCAACTGCATCACGTTTTAAATCAATCACAATTCTGATACCTTCACGTTTGTTACTCTCATTATTAACATGAGCAATCCCCTCAATTGTTTTATCATTTACCAGCTGACCAATTTTATCAGTCAATGTATCTAATCCAACCTGATAAGGTACTTCAGTAATGATGATTTGTTCTCTCCCACTTGATTTTGTATCGATCGTACATTTTCCACGAACTACAACTCTACCGCGACCAGTAAGCATTCCTTGCTTTACACCTTCCATTCCGAAAATGACACCTCCTGTTGGAAAATCCGGAGCTTTTACATATTCTAAAATTTCTTCCGGCGTGATGTTTCTGTTTGAGATGTATGCTATACAACCATCTACTACTTCACTTAAATTATGAGGCATCATATTGGTTGCCATACCTACCGCAATACCACTACTTCCGTTTACCAATAATTGCGGTATACGGGTTGGCAATACACTTGGCTCTTTTAAGCTATCGTCAAAGTTTGGTTGAAAATCAACAGTGTCCTTTTCCAAATCTTCCAGCATTGCTTCTGCAAAGCGTTGCAATCTAACCTCGGTATAACGCATTGCTGCAGGCGGATCACCATCTTGTGTACCAAAGTTACCTTGTCCGTCAACCATCGTATGACGCATTGTAAACTCTTGTGCCATACGAACCAGCGTGTCGTAAATAGCGCTATCACCATGCGGGTGGTATTTACCCATTACTTCACCAACAATTCTTGCACTTTTCTTGTATGGTTTATTGAAATTATTTCCCAACTCATGCATCGCATATAAAACTCTGCGGTGAACGGGTTTAAAACCATCTCTTACATCAGGCAATGCTCTGCCTACAATTACACTCATGGAGTAGTCGATGTAAGCAGTTTTCATTTGCTCTTCAATATTTACCTGAATAATTCTGTCGTTGTCGCTTGTTAATTCAGGCTGTAAATTTTCATCCATTTCTTGTAGATATTGGTTAATTGATTATGAATTAAATACACTTAATTTTAAAGTACGTTAAGTGGCTTACGAAGATAATTTTTCAAAACCGGAAAACCATATAAAAATGCTTATTTTTAAAGTGTTTTATCCACATTTTACTATAAGATTTTGGTACTTTGAAATTTGAATATAGAAATTGAATATGGAAGTCAAAAAACTACTTATTTGAAATTGAAAAATGAAAGTAAATTTTAAATGTAAA
>CANGTN010000075.1 GCA_947456805.1 Chitinophagaceae bacterium
AAATTACAAACTATAATTTCAAAAGTACTTTATGGTCTAACATTTTTTTGTCATCAAACACAGTGATGATATAACTTCCCTTTATAAATTTTTGTAAAGGAATTTCATAATCTACAGTGCCAGAATTTTTGCTCTTATTCAGTTGTAATAATAGGGAGCCTTTATTGTCAGTTATTCTGATCAATAAATTTTTAACTGCATCATTGGTAGTAACTCTTACAATACAAAAGTCTTTCGCGGGGTTAGGTAAAATGATAATTTTATCTGTTGCTGTATTTAAATTAACAAAAGGAGTAGCAATACATGCATTAGTTAGATTTACAGAAATCGAATCAAAATAAGTAAAGCTAGCTGCAGCATTCGCAGTATCAATAGTTTGTTTGATACGATATTTAATTGTTCCGGCAGAAATGTTATTCAATGTATCTGTATAACTATATGTTTTATTACTGAGGATTGTTCCTGAGCCCTGAACATCAGCAATTTTTATGTAAGTAGTTTGACCTGGAATTAACCGTTCAATTTCATACTTCATAAAACTAACATCTTTGCTTTTGAACGATAGTGTTGTTTTGCAGTTAGTAATTGTTGCGGAGGTGATTTTTGCATAACTGTTTAAAAGCAGTATAAAAGCATTTTTTATATTAGGAATACCATATCCAATTCTGTTGTTTGGTGCAGAATAAATACTACTGCTTTTGATTAAAGCATCTCTGACTGCCATATTATTACTTTCGGGAAAAGCTTGCCACAAGCAAGTACCAAGCCCTGCCATTTTTGGTGTAGCATAAGAAGTTCCGTTGCCTGCACCAATTGTGTTATTAGAGTTTTGTACGTAAGCACTCACGCCAACCGCACTCATTTCAGGTTTAATTCTTCCATCAAATGAAGGGCCATAACTGGAGAAACTCCCAACAGTCCCTAAAGAGTTTACTGCACCTACACTAATCACACTATCAGTATCTGCAGCTGTTGATAAATATTTCCAACTATTTGTGCCATCATTTCCCATTGCAATAAAAGCAAGTAATCCCTTTCTACTAATAAATTTTGCTGCCTTTGCAGAGATAGAAGTATTGCCATTCATATTGGAATAGGTATAATTTAAACTGGCGTTATCAAATGTTGTATAGCCTAATGATGAAGAAATAATATCTGCTCCAATACTATCTGCTCTTTCGGCACCGCAAGCCCAATTGTGTTCTTCAATCGGATATTCGGTAGGAGCGTCTTCGGTTCTGTATAATACAAAATTTGCTTTTGGAGCATTGCCCACAAATGTTCCAGGGATATTGCCTGCAATGGTACTTAAACAACTCATGCCATGACTATCATCTTCAACAACACTTGAATTTCTTGCTACAAAATCCCATGTTTGTAAAACCTGATTATTGGCGTTAATACTATCAAAAGCCTTTAATGAAGTATAATTGAAAAAGCCTGCATCTAAAACTGCAACCATCATGTTTTGACCTCTCATACCAATATTGTGTAAAAATTCTCCATTGTGTAAATGAATTTCGTTGTAAGTATTGCCGTAGCTGAAATAATTTTGTGTGCTGTTTGTTTTAGAAGTAGTTATTGAATCAGTAATTTCTTCGCTTGAAAACTTATTTTTTTTTGCAATTACGATTTCTGTATTTGTTGTTCTTGCTGCAATACCTGTAACACTTTGTACGAATGAAAAACTATTGATTTTTGCCAGTGCAGCATTATCAGTTGTTTGAATAGAAACTTGATTCAACCATTTAGAAGGATTTAAAATTGTTACAGCACCAGCTAATCTTACACTGTCAATATATCTTGGTGTGATGGGCAAATCGCTACTGTCTATCGAAATACCATAATTTGTTCTTCTAGCTAATGCACGTGCAGATAAATAGTTTGAAGGAGTGGAAATGCTGTATGGACTTGTTCCTTTGTTTTTAAATTTTATAATGTACCTGCTGAATTGAGCATTTGATTGGAATGAAGAAAATAATAAAATGAGTATAAGTAATTTTTTTTTCATGTTGTAATTTCAAATTTGTAAATAGTTCATGTATTTATTTGTAATCAATTAAGCTCAGTTTTATTCCGTAGCTTCCTTCTTGATAATATTTATTTATAGCAGTTGGAGGTTGATATACCCAACGTAAAAATTCTTTATAAATCAATCCAATACCATTTGCATAAACTTCTTTACTAAGGCTTCTTTCTTGGTAATTGTTTGAATTAAAACTGATATTTGGTAGTGTTTCATCTTGTTGGAATACAGTGTATGTATCTTGTATAATTCCTTTGCGAACATTGAATGGTTGACCAACATTTTGATACTGAAAATTCCAATTATAGTAGTATGAAAAAGGAGAGGGCGAAATAGTATTAATATACTGTGTTCCTTTCCAAATTGTGGTCTCTTTTGGTAAGTTGGTTAGCACAACAAAACGAAGGTTGTTGTCTATATATTCCACATGGTTTAAATCAAATGTGGCAACATAAGTAGCGGTGTATGTCCAGGATTTGGTGTTCAATGTATCTCTCAGATACCTGTATATTCTGAATGATTTTCTGCCTTCATTGTCTTTAAATTCACTTTCTACAGAATCTTTTGCATTGTAACTATGCACCACAAGGTTTTGATTAAAATTGGCAAGTACAGTAGAGTCTAATCGATAGTAAAAAACTTTTCCTGTTTTTAATGGATAAAGATTATTCATAGTAACACCATTAATCGTTTCTGTTTTACTACAACTTATTGTAATAAAAATTAAAATGATTAAAAAAATATGAATTCGATACTTCATGATTAAGATTAAAACTGAAAGACAGACTATAATTTATTTACTAATAATTGCTTTGATTGAATATTAACTTTAGATAATTAATATTCAAAGTAATACTTCTTTTTAATATATCCCATACAAACTACCGCTTTGAATAATCCCACCGCCAATCACATCATCACCCTCATAAAAAACTGCACTTTGCCCGGGAGCAATCCCTTTTACATTTTCATAAAATTTTACATTAATCCCTGAATCAGAAGTGTACAAATTGCTAAGCGCTCCCTTGTCTTTGTATCTGATTTTAGTTATTGCCTCCATACCTTCTGTAATACCATTATATTTCACCCAGTTGATTTTAGAGACAAACATGTCGTTCTTATCTAAATCAATTTCATCACC
The DNA here is from genome assembly GCA_947456805.1 of Chitinophagaceae bacterium. Classification (GTDB taxonomy): domain Bacteria; phylum Bacteroidota; class Bacteroidia; order Chitinophagales; family Chitinophagaceae; genus UBA1930. The sequence goes on from CANGTN010000075.1 coordinate 3,168, forward strand.
AAGCACAACAGTGTTGGTATCAGGATAAATTGCTGTAACAAAAGCAGGTTTGCCCAATGCTATGTCCAATCCTTTTCTTTGTCCAATGGTATAAAAAGGATAGCCTTTGTGGGTTCCTAATTTTTTTCCTGATTTATCTACAAAAAAACCTCCTCCAACTTTTTCTTCCAGACCATCAACACGTCGTTTTAAGAAGCCTCTGTAATCATTATCTGGTACAAAACAAATTTCATAGCTTTCATTTTTCTTTGCCAATTCAGGATAGCCCATATCGTGTGCCATTTGTCGGATTGCTGATTTTCTGTAAGTTCCTAGTGGCATAATTGTTCTGCTTAACAGTTCTTGATCCAATCCCCATAAAACATAGCTTTGGTCTTTTGTTTCATCCAATCCTTTGGTTAAATAATACCTGCCTTCGTTTGTTTTGTTTACAGTGGCATAATGACCTGTAGCTATGAAATCACAGTCTAAAGCATTTGCTCTTTTTAATAAAGCCCTCCATTTGATATGTGTATTGCACATTACACAAGGATTTGGCGTACGACCTGCTAGGTATTCGTCTACAAAATTTTCAATCACAAAATCTCCAAACTCTTCTCTGATATCTAAAATAAAATGAGGGAAACCATTTTGAACAGCTGCCATTCTTGCATCGTTGAAACTATCAACATTGCAGCAACCTGTTTCTTTTTTAGAGTTAGTGCCAATACTTGTTGCATAATCCCATGTTTTCATTGTAATGCCAACAACTTCATATCCTTCATGATGAAGCATTAACGCTGTTACGGTACTATCTATACCACCACTCATTGCTACCAAAACTTTCCGCTTTCGACTCATACAAAAATTTGAGTGGTAAAAATAAATTTAATTATTGACTATTGTAAGCAATAATTTTTGCTATCGCAAAAAAAGAAGAGATTATTGATTTTTCGGGTTTAAGTATCTTGTAAAAAATGACTATTGTATAATGTTGTAAAAAATAATTAATGTGTTATATTTACACATCATTTTTTCTTATTTTTGTACATATTAAAAGGTTTTAAATAAAACATTGAACCTAAAAAATGGAAAATCCTGTATTAAAATTTACAAATGGAGATATTGAGGAACAGAATAGTATTTGTTCTGGTGAAATTAATTCAGATATTATCAATATCAATAGTTTAGAAATAAAAAATAGTAATACATATACTGACAATACTTCAAATTCAGGTGTTAAAGTTAAAACAACTAATATTGTTAAAACTGAATATCCTACTGATTCAAAATCACAAAAAATTATTGAAAAAAATATTACATCTTCAACCAAGAAAATTGGTCGGCAAAGAAAACAAATGGTCGGACAAAATTTAACAACAGATATATTGAAAATTACCTTTCAGTTAAAGTACACCACTCTTTATGGTCAAACTTTATTTGTAACTGGTAATCATCCTTTATTAGGAAATAATGCTATTGACAAAGCATTGCCAATGCAATATTTTAATCATGAACACTGGCAAACAACACTCAATTTAAATAAGAAAGATTCTGTTAATGACATTATCACTTACAATTATATTTTAAAAGAAGCAGATGGTTCAATTTCATTTGACTGGGGAAATGATAAATATTTTAATCTTGAGAATTGTGCTAATCAATTGTTACTCGTGGATGCGTGGAACTCAGCAGGTTTTATAGAAAATACTTTTTTTACAGTTCCTTTTGAGCAGGTTTTGTTAAAGTCTCTTAACTCAGTTTTAAAAACAAAAACCTCAAAAAAAATTACACATACTTTCAATGCTAAAGCACCTTTATTATTGCAAGATCAGGCATTATGCATTATTGGCAGTTCAAAGGTTTTAGGTAATTGGAATACAGAAAAAGTTGTTGTGATGCAACGAAAAGTAGGAGAGGCACATTATTCCGTTGACTTGGATTTTTCAAAAGAACAATTTCCCATTGCATATAAGTATGGAGTGTATGATGTTACAGAAAAAAAATTTGTACAGTTTGAATCAGGAGAGAATCGTTTATTAAATGATTCAACAACTCCTAAAAAACATACAATTATAAACGATACTTTCGCTTTTTTGCCCAATACAACTTGGAAAGGCGCTGGTGTTGCAATACCGGTTTTTAGCCTTAGAAGTCAGTCCGGCTTTGGAATTGGTGAATTCACAGATTTAAAACTTTTAGTAGATTGGAGCAAGGTTGTAGGATTAAAAATGATTCAAATTCTTCCTATTAATGATACATCTGCAACAATGACCAATGCAGATTCATACCCCTATGCTGCAATTTCAGCTTTTGCTTTACATCCTATTTATATTAATTTACTAAATGTTATTAATCCTAAACATAAAAGTTTAATAAACGAAATTGAAGCTAAAAGAGCAACATTCAATAGTGTTATTGAGCTTAAATATGAAGAAGTAATTCAAGCAAAATTAAATTATTTAAATAAGATTTATTCACTTCAAAAAACTGAAACCTTTAACAGCAAATCTTATCAAATTTATTTTACAAATAATAAAAATTGGTTAATGCCGTATGCTGTTTTTTGTTATTTGAGGGATGAATATGGAACTGCACATTTTCAGGATTGGCCACATCATAGTGTTTATAATCAAGCTGAAGTTGATAAATTATTAATTGATCATTCAGATGAAATTGGGTTTCATTATTTTGTTCAATATCATTTGCATTTGCAATTAAAAGAAGCAACAGAGTATGCTCATTCAAATGGAATTGTTTTGAAAGGGGACATTGCCATAGGAATCTATCGATATGGTACAGATGCATGGCAACAAACTGATTTGTTTAATTTGAAATTACAAGCAGGTGCGCCGCCCGATGATTTTGCTGTAAAGGGTCAAAATTGGGGTTTCCCCACTTACAATTGGGAACGAATGAAACAAGATGGGTTTGCCTGGTGGAAGCAACGATTTGAGCAAATGAGCCATTATTTTGATGCTTTTAGAATTGATCACATTTTGGGCTTCTTTAGAATATGGAGTATTCCTATTCATGCTGTTGAAGGTATTATGGGGCATTTTGTTCCTTGCATTCCAATACACATCAATGAATTTTCAGAGAATGGAATTGAATTTGATATCAACCGATATACGAAGCCTTTTATCAATGAAAAAATATTATGGGAAATATTTGGATATGATAATGAACTGGTAAAACAAACATTTTTGCACTATGATGGTTTTGAACATTATACACTTAAAAAAGAATTTTCTTCACAAGTACAGGTAGAAAAATATTTTGATTTTCTAGAATCATCTGAACACAATAATAAATTACGTCAAGGTATTTTTGATTTGATTAGTAATGTTATTTTATTTGAAGTAGAACAATCACATGGTACAGAATTTCACTTCAGATTTGGAATGGAGCAAACTTCTTCCTTTAAATATTTGAATCTTGATCAACAGCAAAAATTGAAGCATCTGTACGTTGATTATTTCTTTCGTCGTCAAGATGATTTTTGGAAAAAAGAAGCGTTACAAAAATTACCATCATTAAAGAGAGTAACCAATATGTTGGTTTGTGGCGAAGACCTAGGTATGGTGCCTAGTTGTGTACCTGATGTAATGCAACAATTAGGTTTGTTAAGTTTAGAAATTCAACGAATGCCAAAAGATGCAAACAAACAATTTTTCAATCCTAAAGATGCACCTTATTTAAGCGTTGTAACCCCAAGCACACATGATATGAGCACCATAAGAGGTTGGTGGGAAGAAGATAAAAATAGTACACAGCATTTTTATAACAATGAACTTGGTTATTGGGGTAGTGCACCACTTTATTGTGAACCATGGATTAACAAAGCAATTGTTACACAGCACCTTGCTTCTCCTGCAATGTGGAGTGTATTTCAACTACAAGATTTATTGGGTATTGATGATACAATCAGAAAGGAAGATCCATTTGAAGAACGAATAAATATTCCTGCAAATCCTAAACATTACTGGAGTTACAGAATGCATTTGAAGCTTGAAAATTTATTACAGCAATCAGGCTTCAATGATGAACTTAAAAAACTAATTATTTCAAATGGTAGATAAATGTACTTCTATTAGATTGTATACAATATTTTTCTATCGTAAATCAGTTTTTTGGAGTAATGATTTTAAAAATTTGTAAAATTAACTATCAATATTCAGGAATAAATGATAGATATTTTTTGGTTGAAGTCTCAATTCCAAATGTTTCTTTTCCATTAGTTATAATTAAAAATTCAACCTCTAGAATTTGGTTGTAATTCAATATTTGCAGTATTGTTTTTTCTGAAATTGGGACTTCCATTTCTTTACATTCTACCATCATCCAGGGTTTGTCATTTTTATAAATGACTACATCGTATCTCTTTTTTAGTTCTCCAAGACTAATTTCTTTTTCAACACTAATCAATGACGCCGGATATTTTTTTGTTTGAATCAGGTATTGTAAAAAGTTTTGTCTTACCCATTCTTCAGGTGTTAATACAATCCATTTTTTTCTGTTGGTATCAAATATTAATTCTTGGTGACTTTCTGTTTTGATTTTGAATGTAGGATTTGGGTAATCAATTTTAATCATGCTAATGAAATAAAAAGTTTATTTTTACTGATTATTTAAAATGAATCATCATTACTTTTTTAAAAAATGATGCTACAATTAAATGGGAACTTAACAAAGTAAACTAATAAATTATGAAGACGAAAGAAGAAATTGTTAATAATTGGTTACCTAGATACACCGGTGAGAAATTGGAAAATTTTGGGGAATATATTTTACTAACGAATTTTAGCCATTATGTAGATTTATTTGCAAAGTGGAATAAAGTAGAAGTGGTAGGTAAAGACAGGCCTTTTCAGTGTGCAACTGCTGAAGGCATTTCAATTATCAATTTTGGTATGGGGAGTCCGGGAGCAGCAACTGTAATGGATTTGCTTGCCGCAATTTCTCCCAAAGCAGTTTTATTTTTAGGTAAATGTGGTGGTTTGAAAAAACGTAATAAATTGGGCGACTTAATACTCCCAATAGCAGCTATAAGAGGTGAAGGGACTAGTAATGATTACTTTCCTCCAGAAGTGCCTGCAATGCCTGCTTTTGCCTTACAGAAAGCGATTTCTACAACGATTAGAGATTATAAAGTGGATTACTGGACAGGAACAGTTTATACCACAAATAGACGCGTTTGGGAACACGATGAAGATTTTAAAAATTATCTTACTAAAGTTCGAGCGTATGCTATTGATATGGAAACCGCAACTATTTTTATGGTAGGTTTTTATAATAAAATTCCAACAGGAGCATTGCTATTAGTTAGTGATAGCCCAATGGTTCCAGAGGGAGTAAAAACAGAAGCAAGTGATTCGAAAATTACCGCAGAGTTTGTAGAAAGACACATTAAAATTGGAATTGATTCTTTAAAACAACTTATCAATAACGGCGTAACTGTAAGACATTTGAAGTTTTAAATTTAATAAAACTATTCTGCTTATTTTTTTGAATCCACTATTTCCGTATTCATACTGCCGGGATTGATTCCTTTTGTTTCTAAAGTATATTTATATCTCTTCACAGCATTGGTTATCACCTCGGCGATTTCTTTTTGCCCACTGGGACTATTCAAATAATCTTCTTCTTCCTGATTGCTTAAAAAACCTGTCTCAACAAGTATTGCTGG
>CANGTN010000076.1 GCA_947456805.1 Chitinophagaceae bacterium
AACCAATTTAATTGAACTGTAAATAAAAATTATGTTGCAAACAAGTACCATCAAATTTTTAAAAGACTTAAAGAAAAACAACAACAGAGAATGGTTTGATGTAAATAGAAAATTGTATGAAAATGCCAAGGCAGATTTTCTGAATTTGGTAAATGAAGTTTTACACGAAATGCAATTAAAAGATAGTTCGCTGCAAGGGTTAGAACCAAAGCAATGTGTATTTCGTATCAACAGAGATGTGCGTTTCAGCAAAGACAAATCTCCTTACAAAACGAATATGGGCGCTAGTTTCAATAAAGGCGGTAAAAAATCTATGCTTGCAGGTTATTACTTTCAATTGGAGCCCGGTGGTAGTTTTATTGCGGGTGGAATCTGGATGCCGCCTGCGGCTGAATTAAAAAAAGTGCGACAAGAAATTGATTATAATTTTGATGAATTTCAAAAAATAATCAGCTCCAAAAAATTTGTTGCACAATTTGGAGATATTGATAAAACCCATGCACTAAGTCGCCCTCCCAAAGGTTACGATGAAGCAAATGAGGCAATTGAATACTTAAAATTAAAAAGCTTTATTGCGCATTTACCAGTTGAAGATGAAACCTTAACACAAAAAGATTTGATAAAAAAAATTGTTGCTGCTTTTGATGCAATGCAGCCACTCATTCATTTTTTAAACAGAGGAATTGAAAGTTAAATTATTGTACCTGCAAACAACAAGCCCCGACTCGAATTCGGGGCTTGTTGTTTAATATATAGCCTTTTAGACTAGACATAGTGCTTTGTTAAATATTTACGGCGTAACTTTTACAAAAGAAATCTGCGTTCTTCCATTGTTATCATCAATAAAACTCATAGCCCCTCCTTGCGCAGTACCCATAAAATATAAAACTTTATTTGCTGCTGTAGTTGTAACAATGTAAGAACCGGAGTAATTACCTCCTGTGACAAAAGGACTCCCAGAAAAAGCACCTAAAATTTCTGTTCCCACAATTGGTGTTCCTGGCGTACTAACATTGGAAAGATAGCCCACAGCATATTGATTAGAAACCGCTGACATACTTTGAACACGCATTGTATAGTTAATTAAATAAGTTCCTGTGGTAGGCAAAACTACGTAGGTCATCAAATATTGTAGACCAGAACCTACATTTAAAGTTGTAGATATTCTGGAAGATCCAAACGAAGGTGAAAAAGAAGTTCCCGGAACTGTCACTACATTCCCACTTGCATCAACGCCCAAAGTTGCACCACCCGATGTAGGCGTCGTAGAATTGAAATCTGAAAACTTTAGTCCTGATGAGTTTGTTACACCTGCTTTAATTTCTAGTTGGGCTGTTGGGGTGGTAGTTCCAACACCCACTTTACCTGTTCTATAAATATCACCTGTCTTGTTAGCTCCTGCATCATTTGTCCCACCGCTCAGATTCCAAGCTGTGCTTGCCGGGGCAGTATAAGTAACATAGGTTGTACCATTGTAGGTCCATTGCGAATTATCTACACTGCTCAGATAAATATAGCCGATAGTTGCAGCAGGTCCTGCGGTGAATATAGGACTACCAGCGTTTGGATTTGCAGTACTAAAATTCACAGTAGCATCCGGTGTATTTATGATCCGCTGCCATTTAAGGCCATCATAATAATAAAAACCGGGTGTTACATTATTTGGAGCCGTTCCGGCAGTAGCCGTATTATAAACCATCAATCCGGCAACTGGCGAGGTGATTGGAGCGGTTGCATTTGTGGCAGTTAAGGCTACTCTCGGAGGTAAAAAACCTTTTGATGTTGATTTTACTTCTAATTGTGCAGATCCATCGGGAGTAGTTGTACCAACACCTACTTGGGCATGAGTATATACACTTGTTGATAATAATACGCCTAGAAAAATGTGCTTGATTGAATTAAACATATAGCGGGGTTTGATAAAAAATTTATACTACAATTTTGGTTTACTCAGAATTTTGTAACCACTAAACAAAAGTATTTTAATCATATTCCCGGCTTGAGAAATTATTAGCATATTTTTTTTATTAGTTGTCATATATCTTCTCGTTTGATAAAAAACATACTTTTGTGGAAAATAAACATTGATAATTACAATATTCCCTTGTTAATTAATAATTACTAATGACTTTTGTTAATACCCGGATTTTATCCCTACTGATTTTTTTAGGCTGTTGTTTTGTTGTAAATGCTCAAATACAAGATACAAGTTTGATAGAATTACATGGAAAACCATTTTTTTTTAATGTTATCAAAAGCAAAAACGGGGATATTTATGCAGGCACTTCAGAAGGTGTTGTACAACTTCAAGGGTCTAAAATGGATTGGATTAACAACCGCTCCGGTTATGTTACACTAAACGCAAAAGAACAATTGGACATCGACTCTAACGGAATACGGTACAAAAATCAGTATGATTATCTTCATTTATTGCCATTTCCAAATGAGTTACGAACAACGTTCTGGGCAGGAAATAAAACCAATTTTTACATTGTAGCAGGAGGAAAAATATACATCTATAGCATAATGCCATATCGATATGAGTTCCGAAACCACAGTATCAGAACAATTTCAAAAAATTTTGTAGGAACTTACTCAGGGATCTACTATAAGGGCAAACGAATCAGCCAACCCAAATTCTGTGATGGATATATTCGAGAATACAATAATAAAGCATTTGTTTGTTATAGCAATATAAGCATATATGACATGTCGGTCGGGGACTCTTTAGTAGATGTGCCTCTCAAAGAGCCCGCTGTATTTGAAAAAGAACGAATCAGCGATGTATATTTTTCAAAGCCTTTCAATAAATATTTTATTGCAACTTCTTCTAGTTTGATAAGTATTGATACGGTGTTAAATCATTCAGAAGTGATTTATGCTGAGCAAAAACCAAATCAGGAAATTGTACTCATCGGTCAAGATCGGAGCAACTTTCTATTTGCAGCAGGCAACCAGTTACTTACATATGTAAGTAAAAACAGCCAAACCCAGAAACTATTTGAACTGTCTGATCAAATCAAAGACGGAGTTATTACTAAATCTAACTATTATATTCTTACCAATACCGGTCTATACGCTTATAGAACGAACGATAAAGTTGAAAAGCTAATAGATCTTACAAAGGCACACACCCTTTTGATGATCAATGAGTCTGAAATGATTATTGGTACAGATATTGGTCTATACATTTACAATATAAACAGCAATCAACTTACCGTTTTGATAAAAGGGGTAGAATTTAACAGAAGAGCCCTTTATTTTGATAACAACCAGATATTCGCAGGTAGTGTTAATGGACTATATATACTAGAAACAAATAAGTTGAATGAACTCATTGACATCAATCAAAATGAGGCAGGAAAGAAAAATACACTTCCAAATTATATAATCAGCGCTTTAGCTGTCTTAACCACCCTATCACTTTTCTTATTTTTTATATGGTGGAAAACAAGGAAAAAAATGATTGGGGTTATTAAACATTCTCAGGAACTTACAAGTGCAATTTCACAAGAGGCTGAATTGAAGTTGGATAAAAAACAAATTGAGTCTTTTATTTTGGAACAAATTCAAACGGTAACGTTAAAGGCGATTAAAGAGCATTTCAACATCAGCACACGCTCTTTGTACGCAATATTAGACCCAGAAAAACCAGGAGCAATTATTCAGCGTATTCGATTAGAACTAGTGCTGGAACTTCGAAAAAAGAGAATTTCAGCGAAAGAAATTGCCAATCAAACGGGATTGAGCGAATCGTATATCAGACAGATTTGGAAAGAGAAAGCGTAAACATTCGTCATTTTATTATTTTTGCCATTGGGAGCGTTAATTATTTAAAATACCCTTCAGCCACTCATTCATTTTTTAAACAGAGGAATTGAAAGTTAAATTATTGTACCTGCAAACAACAAGCCCCGACTCGAATTCGGGGCTTGTTGTTTAACATATAGCCTTTTAGACTAGACATAGTGCTTTGTTAAATATTTACGGCTTAACTTTTACATAGGAAAAATGCAAGATTATGTTATAAGCTACATCACAAAACCGGGCATCGTTGCGTCGCACAATTGTACGCCAATACAAATATTGAACTTTTTTAAAACCGCATCTGTATGTTGTAAAAATTACAAACAGATAAAGTATTGATGAGTGTCATTTGCAGCCCTATTGCGTGCCAATAGATTTGTAATAAGATTTAAAAATCTACAATATTTTATCACAAAGAAATAATTAACAATGAGAACTTCAACACAAAAAAAATCAAAGTTTGTTTTGACATTCAGCATACTAATGCTGCTGTTAAGCATGCAATCATTTGCACAAGACACATTACCCGGCGTAACCGTAATTGCTTATAATTACAAGTATTTAAGGTCAGTGAATGACCCCAATGCTGCACAGCCTGTAAAAATGCTACAACAACATTCTGCAAACTTTGATTTAAAAAAATCAGAATATTACGAAGAAGATTTTGATGAATATTTTATTGCGTTTTATATACCTGATGGAGAAATTCTTGCAACTTATGATAAGGATGGTAAAATTATACGTACTGCCGAAAGATTTAAAAATATAGCATTGCCAGCCGATGTTCGCAAATCTGTAAATGCGAGATTTCCCAACTGGGCAATTGCAAAAGATTTTTATTTGGTCAGTTATTATGCCGAAGCAAAAACCCCCACCAAAAAAACGTATAAATTAATTTTAGAAAACGGAACTAAAAGAATGCGGGTAAAAACAAACGAAAAAGGAGAGTTTATTGAGAAGTAGATAGCATAGTATCTATTATCTAATTAGTGCAGATATGCAGCCAAAATCTAAGTGCAGCGTATCTGCATTATTTAATTGTAATATTTTTTGTCTAAAAATTGTGTTATGGAAACTTAAAATATTTTTTTTTCTACTCCAATTTTAATATATCGATCGAATGTTTTTATTTGATTATCAAACTGAAATAAGGGAAGAATTTCACGCTTAATGAAATATTGATTATTTAATAGGTTATCAATTTCAATAAACACATTAACGCCTTTATATTTATACTGTGATTTAAAATTTATGTTGGTATAGTTAGACTTACTAATGCCATACAAAACAGTATTTTTTATATTCAATTTTATTACCCCTCTTTTATTATCAAATGAATAATTGGTAACAAATTCTCCAATCCAATTATTTTGATAACTTTTGTCTGTTGAAACATCAGAACTTAAAATAAATTTCTGGTATCCTAAGTTTAATTTAAAATCAAATCTTTTTTTATCAAACATCGTAAAAACAGAAAAAAAATACTTCTGCATGAGTGATTTTGTATTATAAAAGCTTCCATTTTCGGATACATTAAATTGATTTGAATTTAATACATCAATTTCAAGTTTAGAATACAGTGGCAGATTACCATATGTTTTATTAAAATAAGTAGACAAAAGAAAATAATTGGCATCCAACTGATTATATTCATAGCCGATAAATGTTGAATTCAATCCATTTATCTTATCAGTGTATTTTGTATTTCCATATAGTAAAGAAAAATCGCATGAAATACCGGCTGAGGCTAATAGAGATGTATAAAAGTTTAAATTCAATGTGTTTTCATACTGAGGATTAGCTGTTTGAATGTTTGGGAAACCAATCGTTTGAAAACTTAAGACTTCTAAACCGGGCATTTGTTTTGATAAAACTATTGGTGATACATTCCGTTTCCATGAAAATTCAACAACATCATAATCACTTTGTTTGTATTTCACATTTGCGTTGTATTCAAATTTTAAATCATTAAATATTGAATTCTTATTAATAATTGATTTTACAAAAACCAATCCATTACTTAAATCAATCAAAAACTTACCCTTCGATACGATATACTGTATATATGGCGATATACTCCTTGATTTACCATTGTTATTTAAAGATGTAAATGGAGAGGATGGTAAAAAATTATAAACATTTTTGTCTAATGAAAAAGCCTGTTTAGAATAAACAATATTTCTATAACTGTACTGTAATCCAATTGAAACTTTTTGTGAGTTAGAAATTTCATATTGTAAATAATACTTACTGTTTAGCTGTTTATAATCTGATATATTTTGCTGATTAAATTTATTGACGAGCTGATTTTGATCATTGTACAGATAATTACTATATGAACTATCGTTATGTAACAAGTTAATTATTCCACTATTAGAAATATTTGAATATTGACCAACAAACTTAAATGATACTTTACTGTTCATTATTTTTTCGAAGAGAATATTATTGGTAAAATATTTTTCTTTTCTAGTTACCCCAAAATCATAATACTTTTGTTCAATACTACTTGTATTATATTGACCATCATTTTGATTTAGGTTATTAAATAAAAAAGTTAATTCCAGTTTACTCTTGTTTTTTATAGGAATTTTAAGCTCAAATTTATTTTTTGTAAAGAAATTACTACTAGTAGTATTTTCATAGTACTGATTATTTATGTTATTTGAAAAAAATCTTTGAGTATTAATCAACTCAACCGTTCTTTTTTTAAAAGTATTATAGGAACCAATTGTCAATATAATATTTTTTTTAAATTCAAATCGAGAGGTAAGTGCAATAATCCCCGGTTGAGAAACGGAATAATCTTTAAAGCCATAAATTTCATTGTTGTATTCATCACTATTTTTAAATGTGTTGATATTAGCAGGCACATAAAAAACAGATTCATAAGATTCTTTATCGATATTCTTAAGCTGACCACGATTGATAGATATGGAACCAAATTGATCATATTCGGCTAATAAATGAAAGTTGAGTTTTTTGTTTAACGAAAACAGATTGGAATAACCACCATTGAGTAATTTATTTTGAATTCCGCTTGAGTATTTGAGTCTTCCAAAAAATGGCAAATTGATGTTTTTTTTTAACTTAATGTCTAAAACCAAGACATCTTTTTGAGATAATAGCGACTCTTTAAAAGCACTATCTTTTTTCCTAACTTCAATATTATTTACCATCTCCGGTGAAAAACTTCTTGTTAAAATAGCCGTACCCAAATTGGTTATATCTTTTCCATTTACAAGTACTTTATTCACCAACATCCCTTTTACTTTTACATCTCCATTCTGTAAAACTTGAAAATCAGGAATTCTTTTTAATACATCTTCTAAATTATCATCACTTGGCATAGCAAAGTGATTCGTATTATACGAGATAGTATCGCCATGGATAACTATTGGAGGCAAATTTGAAGTAACCACCACATCCGGTAATGTAAGTGTATCTGCCAACATTACTAATGTAATATTTTTAATGTTAGGTTTTGATTCTTTAATCTCAATATTTATACTTTTTTCTATAAAACCAGACTTTCTTGCAGTTAATGTATAAACTCCTTTATCTTGAATAATGAGTTTGCAAAATCCTACACTATCAGTTACACATTTATTCACTATTTCATTAGAGGTTAAACGAGTAATTGTTATAGTACAAAATTCAATTACTTGATGTTTTACTGTATCGCTTTCTATACTAATTGAAAGAGTACTTTGACCAATGCTATTTTTTACTGAAAATAATAAAATGAAGAAAAAAATATTTCTAAACATATTTTTCTATTAATCTTTATTAATTTCTGCCTCAGATGCCTTATTTATTTTTTGAAATGTTTCCATTGTTTTGGACTTAGTCCCTAAATATTTGTCAATAGAAACTTTTTTGGAAACGGGAACCTCAAAAATGGTATTATCAATTGGTTTCAAAATTATTTCTGTCATTTTTATAGTGCCAAACTTTGATTGTTCTTCAAAAATTAAACCCGGTAATCCTTGTGCAATAGAGGGATTAGCATTAGTTTTTATTTTAGGACAAAACCATGCTGTTATTGTTTCTTTTTCACCATTTCCCCAAAAATGTCTAATCGCTTTGTAGCATTGATACCCAAAAAAAGTATTACTTTCACTACTATCTATTTCCCATTTTACCTGGTAAAGCTTTTTAGCTGCTTGATATTTTTTATTATCCCCATAGTTCTTATATAAAATACAAGAATCAGTAGCATAATTACAAAATGCTTTAGTATATGGTGCGACTGAAACAACTTGTTTATTAGTTTCATTAACAATCATTTTATCGAGTGAGTCAATGAGTATTAGCAACGCCCTGCTTTGATTAAAATATAATTCATAACTCTTTGTCGAATAATAAGGATTGGTTTCATTTGGGGTAAACTGGTATCTAGCAAAACCAGATTGAGCTTTTAATGTATTGCCAATAATAAAGCATATTAATATGGCAACTATTGTACGTTTCATTTGAAAATTATTTTTTATTATAAATTCGGTTAAAATGATATTTTAAAAGTTAGAGTAGAACTTTTTAAGAAGCTCTACTCTCAAGTAGTGCTTTCCTAAACTTAATTTAATTCGGAACATTTACATAAGATACATTGTGATACGTGGTTAATTGTTCCATCCGAATTGTAAAATGTTTTTTTGCAATACAATGCTTTGGTCGATTTTGATTTTACAGTTGATTTTGGAGTGTTTACTTTTGCACTGGCAGCATATGTATATCCTACCAATAATGCCATAAATAATATCTTTTTCATTTTAATAAATTTTAAATTCCCGACCCTGTCTTTCGCCTTGGGTCGATTTTATTCGGCGTCACGCAAAATGTCCGCTACCGTGAACTCGGATTTTCCAGGTTTGCTTGTGGCTGGGCTGTATTTTTTTAAACCCCAGGTTGTATCGCTGCAACCATCATCCTTTTTTATTTTTTTTAGGGTTAATTAAGGAGTAACATCCCGCAATTCGTAGCTACTGAATAATGTTGCAGATTTTA
>CANGTN010000077.1 GCA_947456805.1 Chitinophagaceae bacterium
TAAAATATTAAATCGTAGCGGTTTTAAAGCAGCAGAAGAATTTTCACAGACATCTTCTTACATGATTAATTGGAGTCATTCTAGAGATTCCAAAGCCAGACCTGGAACAAATTTAAGTGCCAATGTAAATTTTGGGAGCACTAAATTTAATAGAAATATTTTGAACAATCCATTTCAAAATTTTAATAACCAACTACAGTCTTCGATTGCTTATAGCAAAACTTGGGACGGAAAATACAATTTATCACTCAATTTAAATCATGACCAAAATAACAATACGAAGTTGGTGAATTTGAGTTTACCAACAGGATCATTTAATGTTGTTACATTGTATCCGTTTCAAAAGAAAGAAGCTGTTGGTTCTGCTAAGTGGTATGAAAAATTAGGTGTTGGTTATAGCACAAATTTCCAAAACAGAATTTCATTTTATGATAGCACATTCAATGTAGCCAAATTATTAGATACTATGCAATGGGGAATGGATCATAATATCCCAATTACTTTGTCTTTGCCATCATTAGGACCAATTACCATTGCACCTTCTGTTTCATTTCAAAATCGTTGGTTTGGCCAACGAATTATCAGAGAATGGAGTAACACTGATAGTTTGGTAAAAACAAGGGTTGAACGTGGTTTTTACACACAAAGTAATATGAGTTTTGGTGTAAGTGCCAATACCAGAATATTTGGTACATATCAATTTAAGAAAGGAAATATTAAAGCAATAAGACATGAAATCAGGCCAAATTTTGGATTGAATTATAAGCCGGATTTGGTTGCTAAAGATTTTTATAATTTAAAAGTGGATACTTCCGGAAGAACAATCAGGGTATCAAAATATGATGGTGGATTGTACGGTTCATTTTCTGAAGGAAATTTTGGAGGTATTAGTTTTGGTGTTGACAATCTTTTAGAAATGAAAGTTAGGGATAAAAAAGATACTTCTGAAAATGCAGTAAAAAAAGTAAAATTGATTGATGGATTTGGATTTAACTCTTCTTACAATTTAATGGCTGATAGTTTTGCTTTAGGCGATTTTACTTTTTATTTTAGAAGTACGTTGTTTGAAAAAATTAATATCACTGCAAATGCAAATATGACTCCTTATGATGTAGATAAATATGGCAATCGGAAAAATTCTTTATTATTTTCTCAAGGTAAATTTGGACGATTTACAAATGGTAGCATTGCAATGAGTACAAATTTTCAAAGTAAACCAAAAGATGAGAAAAAGGATAAACAACGCTTACCAAATGATCCAACAATGACGCCCGACGAGCAGCAAAGACAATTAGATTATGCCCGACAAAATCCTGCTGAATTCACAGATTTTAATATTCCTTGGAGAATTGATTTATCCTATTCTTTTTCGTTTAATAGAACATTGTTGCCGGATTATTCAGGCTTTACTACCTCCACTTTTAGCAGTATTAATTTTAATGGTGATTTCAGTTTGTCTCCAAAATGGAAAGCAGGAGGTGCAGGTTATTATGATTTATCAAATATGAACCTGCAACAATTCAGCATGTTTGTTACTAGAGAAATGCATTGTTGGCAATTAGCCATTAATATCACTCCTGTTGGATTGTTTAAATCTTTCAGTATTGCAATAAGTCCTAAAAGTGGTATTTTAAGAGACTTGAGAATTAACAGAAACAGAACTTTCAGCAATCAATAAATTTTATTTGTTTTTCACATAATAACTCCACATTTTTTCAAATACAATTTCTTTTAATTCATTGCTGGTAAGGTTTTTAGGTGCAATAGGTTCTAAAAAATGCATTTCCAGATTGTGTGGTAACAAGTAAAAAAATTTATTATTGGGCATTGCTTTACCTGTATTAAATAGTAATGTAGGGATAATATTATTTTTAGTGTCAATTGCCAATTTAAAAGCGCCGTCATAAAAGTTTTTCAATGGATCATTTGTTCTGTTTCTAGTGCCTTCCGGAAAAATACACATATGCATTTCTTGGGATAATGTTTTTTTCATATCCTCAAAACTTTTAATTCTGCTAGCAGGATTTTTTCTATCTACAAGAACAGCACCTTTTCTATAAAACAACCCAAATAGTGGGATTTTTGTAAAGCTTTTTTTTGCAATCGTTTTATTAGCGCCAGGTATGTATGGGCAAGTGATTGGAACATCTAATAACGTATTGTGGTTGTAAGTAACGATATAAGTTTCGCCTTTTTTGAAATGCTCTTTTCCTTTTACTTTAAGTGGACAAAGAATGAGAAGTAGCCAAATGTCCATCCATATTTTGGCTATTTTGATAAATAGATATTGTCCTTTTGGATTGGGTATTAAATAGGTAAGCAACGCAGGAATAATAATGATTAAGAATGTTGCCATAAAACTAACCAAACCCCATAAAGCCCATATCCTTCCAAAAATATTTATGAATATTTGACCCAATCTATAAAATGTGTTTTTCATTTGAAATATTAATTAAGTTGTACTCCAGTCAATTGCATTTTTTCCTTGCTGAACCAGTATTGTGTTCGTTTTGCTAAAATGTTTGCAACCAAAAAATCCGTTATTTGCTGATAGTGGCGATGGGTGTGCTGCTTCTAAAATAAAATGTTTACTTACATCAATCAATGATTTTTTTTCTTGTGCATATTTGCCCCAAAGTAAAAAGATAACACCACTTTTTTTCTCAGATATTTTTTTGATAACAGCATCAGTAAAGTTTAACCAACCAATTCTTGAATGGCTGCCTGGTTCGTTTTGCCTCACGGTTAAAACTGTATTTAATAAAAGAACGCCTTGCGTTGCCCAATGTGTTAAATCACCGTTATTGGGTGTTGGCATACCAATATCAGATTTTAATTCTTTAAAAATATTTTGTAAAGATCTTGGTGCAGGCACATCATCGGGAACGCTGAAACACAATCCCATTGCTTGTTTGGGCTGATGATATGGATCTTGACCAATGATAACAACTTTTACTTTGTCAAAAGGTGTTTTATTAAAAGCATTAAAAATTAATTGGCCAGAAGGGAAAATAACTTTATTCAAATCCCGTTCTATTTTTAAATGCGCTACAATTTGTGAAAAATATGGCACAGTAAATTCTTGACGTAAAACCTTTTCCCAGCTTTCTTCAATTTTTACTTGCATACTAATATTTACAAACGAAAATACTGAAAACAATACTTTTAGCTGATACAATCTTATAGTTGCTAGAGAATATTGAATTGGATGCTTACTTTTACACAATGCAACAAGAAGTGCTTTTTAAAGATTTAGGATTGCGTTCATACAAAGAGGTATGGGATTATCAGGAAGCATTGTTGTTTCATAATGTTCAGGCAAAATCAGCTGCTAATGTTGGCAATAGCAATACAACTAATCATTTACTTTTTGTGGAACATTTGCCTGTTTATACTCTGGGGAAAAGCGGAAAGAAAGAACATATTTTAATTAGTGAAAATGATTTGCAATCCCAGGCTATTGAATATTTTCATATTAATCGTGGTGGTGATATTACTTTTCACGGACCTCAACAAATTGTAGGTTATCCAATTCTTGATCTTGAAAAATTTAAAACAGATTTGGGTTGGTATCTTAGAAAATTAGAAGAAGTAATTATCAAAACCCTTGCTGATTATGGGTTACAAGGTGATAGGAGCAAAGGGGAAACAGGTGTTTGGCTAGACCCGTTAATAACGGGGAAAGAAAGGAAAATATGCGCAATGGGTATCAAATGCAGCAGGTGGATTACAATGCATGGTTTTGCTTTTAACGTGAATACAGACTTAAAATACTTTGATAATATCGTTCCTTGTGGAATAAAAGACAAACAAGTTACATCACTTGCAAAAGAGCTTGGCTATGAAGTTGATTATGAAGAAGTAAAAAAGAAAGTACTTCAAAATTTCAAAGGGGTGTTTGATGTGACGATATTGAAACAATAAAATTTGTATCAAACGATTATTAATCTAAATTAATCAACCTTCAGAAAAAATTTATTTTTTTCTTTTAATTTTTCATTCTCATAAAGTTCAAAAAATACCCATCCTGCTTTTCTGAAATTGGATTTGTCAATGATTAAATCAGTTTCTTTTACTTGTTCAATTTGAAAAATACTTTTTCCAAGTTCATCAAAAAATAAGATTTTATAGTTCATTTGTTTTGCGAGTGGAAGTAATAATTCTATAAAACTTTTTTCGTTGGTAAATAAATAGACAGAAGGTTTCCAGACAGGTTTTGGTACAAAAGGTTTGATGATTATTTCATTTGCAGCAGTATTTATTTGCAAAGTATCTTTTGTATACTTGGCAACAGAATCCTTGAATTTTTTTAATTGGATTGACTCAATTTTATTGATAATCGAATCTCTTGTTTTTTTATAAATTGTAATAAATGTTTTTTCTGTTTTTAGTGGTTCGGGCGTTATTATTTTTGGTTCAGCTGTTGGAATTAATTTATCTTGTTGGATGTTTTTTGAAATTTGTTTGGTATTGTTAGAATTTATAGTATCATCGATAAATTTTAAAGCTTGCTTACTTTTTGTAAAAAAATATGCACCGCCCTCAAATACATAAAAAATTCGATAATATACTTTGAAACCAACAGGAGCTTTTTTGTCAATAAAGCCATTCTGTGGTAATTGTGGTGACTCGGAAGAAAAGATACTTTTGAAATGTGTTGTACTATCTAATGATCTTTGAACAGTAAGTTGTGCCAAATTTTTGAAATTATTGTTCCAACTTATTTGAACCATATTTTTATTGAGCAATCTGGCACTGAATTTGGGAAGTGTATCTTGTGATTGAGCCAAATAACTTGAAAATACAATTATCAAAACGAATCCGATTATTTTAATTATTCTCATGGAATCAAAGATAAAGAGTTGATAATTATTAAAAACTTAAAGTGCCTTTGGGTAAAGATAAATTACCTTGTAATCCTCCGCTGTGAATAATTAGTAACCTACTTTCTTTAGAAAAATAGTTTTGATTGCATAAATCTATTACGCCATAAATTAATTTAGAAGTATAAACAATATCAGTTGGCAATTGTGTTTTATTGTAAATGATATTCATAAATTTCAAAAGCTCTTTTGGATGTTTTGCATAACCACCAAAATGGTAATCATGAATTATTTCGAAAGATTTTTTTTTACAGGTATCTGGAATGATTTTTAAAACATTTTGTTCGAGGTCAGAGTTCCCTTTCAAAGCACTAAAACCAATGGATTTTTGATGTGGTAATGCTCCTGTAATTAAACCAGCTATCATCGTTCCAGTTCCGCAACTGCAAAGGATATGAGAATACTCTTTTGTATCAACTTGTTGTAATATTTCACTAGCTCCTTTTGCACCAAGAATGCTGTAACCTCCCTCTTCAATCCAATAAAATTTGTTTTCAGAAAGTTTTATTTTTTCTTTATGATTATAATCTGTTCTGTTTAAAAATTTTAATTGCATTCCAAATTCAACTGCTTGTTGAAGTGTATGGGATAATGATTTCTGTTCTTCACCTCTGATATATCCAATACTATTGATTCCAACAACTTTACACGCAAAAGCAGTTGCGACAATATGATTGCTGAATGCTCCTCCAAAAGTTGCAATAGTTGAATGTTTTAATGCAATTGCTTCTTCAATCTGATATTTTAATTTGAACCACTTGTTGCCACTTACAATAGGATGAATTAAATCCAAACGCAAAACATCGGCCCTGTTCAAATTAGTGCATAAATCAAGTATTGAATGTAGCTTAATTTGATTGGTATTAAGGTTCATTTTTTAGTAGTTTTTTTATCCCGTTATATTTGCAAAGTTTAAATAAAATAAAATGCAACCAACATTAGTAATTTTAGCAGCGGGTATGGCTAGTCGATATGGTAGTTTGAAGCAAATACAAAGTTTTGGTCCAAGCGGCGAAACCATTATGGAATATAGTATTTATGATGCAATTAAGGCCGGTTTTGGAAAAGTTGTTTTTATTATCAGAGAAGAATTTTATGATATGTTTCAGGATGCCTTTGGTAAAAAGCTAGAAAGTAAAATTAAAGTAGATTATGTGTTTCAATCATTAGATAGTTATGTTGGTGAAAGAAATATCCCGGAAGAAAGAAAAAAACCATGGGGGACAGCACATGCGGTTTTATGTTGCAGAGACAAAGTGAATGAACCTTTTGCAGTAATTAATGCGGATGATTTTTATGGTCAGGATGGGTTTCTAAAAGCCTATCATTTTTTGATAAATGAAGTTTCCCAAAATAATTATGCAATCATTGGATATGAATTGAAAAAAACTTTGAGTGATAATGGAAGTGTGAGCAGAGGAGTTTGCAATGTAGATAAAAATGGAAATTTAGTTGATATCAATGAGCGTACAAAAATTTATAGAAATGCAGATGGCATCATTACTTACGAGGATGAAAATGGTTTACATGAAGTAAGTGAAGATGCTAGTGTTAGTATGAATTTCTTTGGGTTTCATCCAAATTTTATAGAGCAATGTAATGGTTTTTTTGGCGAGTTTTTAGATGCAGAAATAAACAATCCTAAAGGAGAGTTTTTCATTCCATTAGTAGTTGATAAAGTTGTAAAATCAAATTTGGGTCATGTTAAGGTAATATCAACCTCAGCACAATGGTTTGGTGTTACATACAAAGAAGATGCCCCTGTGGTTCAAGAGAGTATCAACAAATTAATTGCTGATGGTAATTATCCATCTAATTTGTGGGTTTAGTTGAGGGAGCTTTATTTGACATAAAACAAATTCATTTCAATAAAATATTTAAATACTACTCAATAAATTATTGAGTAGTATTTTTTTTTGCTTCTGTTTTAGTGTTTAATTTTAACACGATGAAATTTTTACTTGTGATTTTTATACTAATCAAATTATAATTTGCCTTATGAAATACTTATTAATGCTGTTTTTTGCTAGCACTGCTTTTTTCAGTTTTGCTCAAAACAATCGTCTTAGCGAACAAATTGGTGATGTCAAAAAAATCAATTCCAATAAGGTTGAAAATAAAATTGTGTACAGTTTTGAAATCAGCAATGCATTTGCTGAAATAAGTTTTTATAACCCAACAACAGTAAGGGTAAGGGTTACAAAGAAATTGCCTACCAATGATTTTTCATTTGCAATAGAAAAACCTGAAATACAAAATTCATTTTCTGTAAAAGAATCAAATGAAAAAGATGCTGTTGTATATAAAACAGATTCTCTGGTTGTTGCTGTTTTATTGAAACCCTTTAGAATTAATATTTATAACTATCAAAACAAATTATTATGTGCCGATGAAAATTCGCTTGGAATCAGTTGGTTTGGTAATCAGGTAAGTTGTTATAAAAAACTTCATGCTGATGAAAAGTTTATAGGTCTTGGGGAAAAAGCAGGAGGTATTAATAGAAGGGGAAGTTTTTATACTAATTGGAATAGTGATGTGCCGGGTTATGCAATTAATGCAGATCCATTATATGCTACAATTCCTTTTTTTATTGGTGTTCATAACCAATTAACGTATGGAATTTTCTTTGATAATACACATAAATCGTACTTCAATTTTGGAGGTGGTGCAGATGAAGAAATGTTTCATTTCGGAGCGGATGATGGCGATATGAATTATTATGTTTTTGGAGGAAGTACGATACCTCTAATTATAAAAGATTATACAGCCCTTACAGGACGAACACCAATGCCACCCCTTTGGAGTTTAGGATTTCAGCAAAGCAGATGGGGTTATGACAATCAAGAACAGATTTTATCTATTGCAAAAACATTTAGAGAAAAGAAAATGCCTGCCGATGTTATTGTAAGTGATATCACTTACATGGATAATTATAAAATTTTTACATGGAGTAATAAATTTTCTTCCCCTAAGAATATGCTTTCGAGTATGAAGCAAATGGGCTTTGATATGGTTACTATTATCGATCCCGGAATTAAAATTGACAAAGGATATCAAGCATATGAATCTGGGCTAGCAGGAAAGAATTTTGTAACTTATCCAAATGGCAAAGAATATATTGGGCATGTCTGGCCTGGTCGTTGCCATTTTCCCGATTTTACAAAACAAACCACAATAAATTGGTGGGGCAATAATTTAAAACACGCATATGTAGATAATGGTGTTCGTGGATTCTGGAATGATATGAATGAACCGGCAGCATGGGGGAGAGAGTTTCCCAACGTGATTGAATTTGGCGAAACAAATAATAAAAAAACTTTATTCACTGTAAAAAATGCTTATGGATTATTAATGTCTAAAGCAACCTATGAAAGCACCAAAAAATTCATGAATAATCAACGACCTTTTGTACTAACAAGAGCATCTTATAGTGGTATTCAAAAGTATTCAGCACAATGGACTGGAGATAATTTAAGTAGTGATGAGCATATGTTATTGGGTTGTAGATTATTGAATAGTATGGGTTTAAGTGGTATACCTTATGTAGGTATGGATGTTGGCGGATTTATTGGTAATCCTTCTCCTGAATTATTTTTAAGATGGATGAATTTAGGCATTTATACACCATTGTTTAGAAATCATACACATATTGGTTACAACTACCGTGAACCTTGGTTGTTTGGAGAATTTAATACCGATAAAATCAGAAAAATTTTAGAACAGCGTTATCAATTGCTTCCTTATTTATACGCAATGTTCTATCAAAGCCATATTACCGGAATGCCTATAAATAGAATGTTGCCAATAGATTATACTAATGATGAAAAAGTGTATGAAAATAAATTTGAAAATCAATTTTTATTTGGCGAAAATATGTTGGTTGCA